>CAZLOC010000207.1:4210-7094 GCA_964560935.1 uncultured Anaerolineaceae bacterium
GGCGCCATCGAGGCCTATAACCAGCTGGCTCAAATGACGCACGGCAAAGACCCGATCACATACAACCTTATCGTGCATATCCTCAGCGAAGAGGTAGAGCACGAGGATGAATTTGAGAACCTATTGAGTTGAGCGATGAAAATTATCTTAACTGCTACATCACCGAACATTGATTCAAACATTGATGGGCGCTTCGGGCGCGGAGCATATCTCATAGTTGTTGATCCTGACACACTTGAATGGCAGGCACATCCAAACCCGGGTGTGGGCGCATCGGGTGGAGCTGGTACGCTGGCGGCGCAGTTTGCGGCGAACCAGCATGCCAGTTCAATTATCAGCGGGGATTTTGGGCCGAATGCATACAACGCTCTCCAGGCAGCGGGCATCGCCATGTATTTGTTTGGAGCATGCACCACTGTCAGAGAATCCATCGAACATTTCAAGGATGGAAAGCTCGAACGCGTCAGTGGGCCAACTGGACAAGGACGCCACCGGCGAGGGTAAGTGATGAGAATCACCATTGCAAGTGGGAAGGGTGGCACGGGCAAGACCATGGTAGCGACCAGCATGGCGCTGAGCCTGGCATGGCTTACGCCCGATAAGCCGCCCTTGTTCCTGGATTGCGATGTCGAAGCTCCAAACGCTCATCTGTTCTTACACCCCTCGGTGACCGAACAGCAGGAAGTTGGCTTGCTTATCCCACTCGTAGACGAGGCGAAATGTACCCACTGTGGGAAGTGCGCTGAAGTTTGCCAGTACCACGCCATCGCTGTGTTGGGCCAAAAGACACTGGTGTTCCCGCAGCTGTGTCACGGCTGTGGGAGCTGCACAATGCTGTGTCCCGAAGCAGCCATCAGCGAGGTACCAGACCGGATGGGCGTGATCGAGCGCGGTCCAGCTGCTGGGGGGATTACCTTTGCTCACGGAATTCTGGACGTGGGTGAACCGATGGCGGTCCCGGTCATCCGCCAGCTCAAGAAGTGGGTCCAGCCACAGCCAGGCCAGGTGGTGCTCTGCGATGCACCACCTGGAACTTCCTGCCCGGTGGTCGAAACCGTGCGCGGCAGTGACTACCTGCTGCTCGTGACTGAACCAACACCCTTCGGCTTGCACGATTTAAACCTGGCGATTCAGGTGGCCTCCGAGTTGGACATCCCCGCTGGCGTGATTATCAACCGAGTAAATGGCCCTTACCAGGTCCTTGACGAGTTCTGCGCCCGTCAAAACCTTCCAGTTCTTTTGCGCATCCCCTTCGAGCGTGCTATTGCGGAAGGCGTAGCCCAGGGGAAATTGTTAGTGGAAATTCACCCCGAGTACACCATTCACTTCAGACATGTGTTTTCTGAGATCGAATCCATTCTATTGCAGAAGTCAAACAGAAAGGACCAACCAACTTAAAAGTGAGCGTAAATTCCTGGTGTTAAAAGTCCGTACGGGAAGCCAGCATAAGGAAATCACGGTAGCCATCCCAATAATTTGGGCATGAAAACGATATTATATGGAAAACCGTCGAATTGAGACTAAGTCCTCAAAAACTGCAGCATACACTTGTTTTTCGCGCGCCTGCGCCACGCGTGAAAAAGACCCCCGTTTTCGAGGTCCAGACACACTGGCAGAGGTAATTTTGCCGCCAGTTCCCAGATTTATGCTCGAATATGCCCCTCTGCGAAAATTCCTGATGCGGAAGATGTTCCCTACCGGTATATACGAGTACGTTTGCGCACGAACAATGGTGGTGGATACGGCATTTTCGGAAGCTCTAAGAGCACGCTTCGCACAGATCGTATTGCTGGGCGCCGGCTTTGACACGCGCGCCCTACGTTTTGCGGAGAGCAATCACGGTACGAAAGTCTTTGAACTGGACGCTCCCACCACCCAGGGGCCGAAACTCGAGATTTACCGCAAGAAAAAGCTCAGAATCCCCGCTGAACTGGTCTTTGCCCCGATCGACTTTGACCGGGAAAATATTTTGGATGTATTGACCAGTTCTGGCTTCGAGGAAGGAGAGAAGACCCTGTTCTTGTGGGAGGGTGTCAGCATGTACCTCTCAGCCAAGGCGGTGGACGGCACTTTAGCTTTCATTAATCGTCATACTGCATGTGGCAGTCAAATCGTCTTCGATTACATCTACGCCTCGGTCTTGCGCCGGGAGAACCGGTACTATGGCGAGCAAGACATCTTCATGACCGTTGCCAAAACCGGGGAAGGCTGGACGTTCGGCTTGGAGGAAGGCGAAGTGCAGTCTTTTCTCATGGCCCGCGGGTTTGAAATGCTTGCTCATTACACAGCGGGTGAATTGGAAAAACGATACCTGACGGCAGAAGATGGGACGCTTCACGGGCGTATTAATGGGACCCATTGCATCGTTGTAGCCGAGGTAAAAAATCGCCGTCAACCTGGAGGTCCTAAAAGTGCCCCTCCTGGTTAAAGGTGGCAAATGGGTGTTCGGATGGGTGATGGTAGAGCCAGACGCCATAATTCGCATTCCGCCTGAAGCGTATGTTGAATACGGCTTCCAGGCAGGAGAAGCGGTATTCATAACCCGCGGCAGCCAGACTTCAGGTGGGCTGGGTGTCGGACGGTGGGAATGCCTTTCCCATGCCCAAGTATCAATGCAGTCACGTTTAATCGGCCAATCAAGGATTAATTCAGAGAGGCAGGTGGTGCTCCCGCCGAATAGTAGTGTGATGCCCGGGGAACGTTTGCTGGCGGTACGCGGCAGCGGCCTGGCATTGGGTTTTATACAGCGCGGGCTGATTTATGAAGAAGCTCTCAAGCACGCTGAAATCGAGATTTTTTAAGTTGCGAACAGAAAATGATTACTTTGCAGTGCGTTGTTGATAACTCGGCTTTACGCGGCTCTGCCGTTTGGGGAGAGCATGGC
>CAZLOC010000208.1:0-7063 GCA_964560935.1 uncultured Anaerolineaceae bacterium
ATTCCGTAGAATTAAGAGGAAAGGTTCTTGTAACTAGAAAACCCATCGGATATAATGAAATTGTTATAGCCAAGCAAACAAGGAGAGAGTCATGGCCAGAATTTTTGATGTGATTGAATACCCTAACGAGATGGCGGAGGAGATCGTCCACCGCTTTCCGGAGGGGGGAGGGGTAGCTGATTATCGTCTCGGCTCGCAGGTCATCGTCAGGGAATCACAACGTGTGGTTTTCTTCCGGGATGGCAACGCTCTGGACGTGTTCGGCCCCGGACGTCATACCATTGCGACAGCCAACGTCCCGCTGCTGACGCAGAAGCTGCAAGACTGGTTCACCAGCGGCAAGACCGTCTTCCCGGCCGAAGTCTTCTTCGTCTCGGTGAAGGAATTCGCCAACCGCAAGTGGGGCACCCCGCAGCCGATCATCGTCCGCAACCCTGGTATGGGACTGGGTGTGGCGCTACTGCAAGGCTTCGGCTCGTACTCGTATCAGGTCGGCGACCCGCAACAGTTCGTCACCCAACTGGTCGGCGCGCAGGGCGCTTATACCACCAACCAGATCGAAGACCGGCTGCGCACCATGCTGCTCTCCAAACTTCAGGATATCCTCGGTGAAACCACAGCTGCCAGCAGCGTCGTTGAACTCATCGGCCTGACCGAGGAACTCGGCGCTGGCGTGCGCGCCAAAGCCCAGGATGACTTTGCTGCCATCGGCTTAACTCTCAAATCCTTCTACATTGGAAACCTGAAACCGTCCGAAAAGTCCGCCCAGGAACTGCGTGACATGGGCATGCTGGATATGGCCACTTACACCCAGCTCCAGGCGGCAGACGCCATGCGCGACGCGGCCCAGAACCCCAGCGGCGGCGCTGGTCTGACGGCGGGCATTGGCGCCGGTATGGGCATCGGCAACCTGATGCAGCAGGCCACTTCCGGCGCGGTCCAGGGACAGGCCGCATCGGGCGGGGCAGCCGCCAAGGGCACTCCAGATGTGATGACCCCAGCTGAAGCTGCGGCAATTTTGAAGGTTTCCGAAGAAGATATCATCGCCGCAATTAACGATGGCTCGCTCAAAGCCAAGAAACTGGGCAACGCCTACCGTATCAGCAAGACAGCGTTGGAAGAGTTTTTGAACAACTAACCAATTAAACTGCTTGGGGCGGGTCTCAGACCCGCCCCGAATTTTTTCTAAAGAGGGGATTCTGGTACACTAAAGCAGGCGTGTTTCCATTGCAAACCAGCTACAACAACTTAAGAAGTTTTCCGTATTATTTATCAAGAGCATCTATAAAATAATAATTAGGAGAGTTCCCTTGCCCCTCTGGCTTGAAACCACCATCATAGTCCTCACAGTTTTGACCATGCTATTTGGGTTGTTTGGCCTGATCATTCCCATCTTTCCCGGCAATGTGGTCATGTGGCTGGCCGCATTGACTTACGGTCTAATTTTTGGCTTCGGAAAACTGGGCGGTGTCATGTTTGCGATCATCACCTTGCTTATGGTTGTGGCAGCCTTGGCTGACAATGTCCTGATGGGCGCCAAAGCCCGCGAGAAAGGCGCAGCCTGGGGCTCGATTGTCCTGGCGTTGGTCGCAGGTGTTGTCGGAACCATGCTGCTCCCGCCGGTTGGCGGTCTTATTGCTGCGCCGTTGGCACTGTATTTGATGGAGTTGCAACGCCTGGGAGATGCCGACGAAGCCAAAACGGTAGTCAAGGCTTTGCTCATCGGTTGGGGTTTGGCCTTTATCGTACGCTTCGGCCTGGGAGTCGTGATGTTCGCGCTCTGGGGGATTTGGGCTTATTTCGGATAAGCTTTACCGCGAAGAAACGAAGTTAGGAAGTTTAAAAATGGGGCGAAGAGGAAACTCTTCGCCCCATCAGATTTTCTTCGCGTTCTTCGTCCCTTCGCGGTTTTGTTTGTTCAAAAAACTATTCCAGATCAGCCATCACATCTGGGATGGCTTCCAGCACATCCCCGGCTAGAACGGAAGCGGTCGACCCCAGGTCGTCTGCAGCGATCAGCCCGGCCTGCGCATGGACCCAGGCCCCGGCCACTGCGGCATCATAGGCATCCAGGCCTTGCGCCATCAAACCTACGATCAAGCCGGCCAACACATCGCCTGTCCCGGCGCGCGCCAACGCAGGGGAAGCCACAGGAATGACGGTCACTCCTCCCTCCGGCGCAGCGATGACGGTAAAAGCGCCCTTCAACACGATCACATGCCCCCATTCCTGCGCAAAGCGCGTAGCAACTCCGATGCGATCAGCCTGGATTTCTTCGGTAGACAAACCGGTCAACACGCTCATCTCACCGGGATGGGGAGTCAGTACCGCAGGCGCGGGCAGGGATTTATACCAGGCCTCTATTTTCGCCAGCAATTTCAGCCCGTCCGCGTCAATCACCATCGGGGGCAAATGTGCATCCTCCTCCTCTTTTTTCTCATCCATTTCTTGCAAAAAGCCGATTCGCCCGGAAGCCTTTTTCGGAGCCGCTTCACCGGTCAATAGATCCTTCAAAAATTCCTGCGTGGTATCTTCCATCCCAAAGCCGGGACCGACTAACAACGCCGTCGCGCGCTCGAAATGTTTCGTCAGTGCCTTTGCGGCTTCACGCGCGATAACCCCACGCTCGTGCGGCAGCAAAGCCCAGGTCGCTTCCGGAAATTGACCGGCCAGCGCGCCATGTAACATAGCCGGGACCGCCATGGTCACCAGCCCGGCGCCTACGCGGTACGCAGCTTTCCCGGATAGTAAAGCTGCTCCGGTGTAATTGGCCGAACCGGCAGCGATCAGCGCCGTACCAAAGGTGCCCTTATGGGCATCCATCGGGCGCTCCGGCAGTAACCCAAAAACCAATACCTCGTCAGCTACTTCCGTTTTGACAGCTTTCAAAGCGGGTGAATCATCCGGCAGGCCAATGTCCACTACATGCAATTCACCTACATATTCGAAGGCAGGCAATTTCAGCAAACCCTGCTTGATCGCCGCCATCGTGACGGTCATATCTGCGGGAACACATTCGTTAGCGGTTTCGCCTGTGTCACACTCCACGCCGGAGGGACAATCCACAGCAATGACAAAAGGCGGCTCTTCGAGGGTTTCCAGCACATCGTTGACCGTAGCCAGCAAGTCCGCAACATCCTCTTTCAGGGGCAATTTGATCCCCGTTCCCAATACACCATCCAACAATAAGTCGGACGTTTCGATAAAGGTTGCCAGCGCTTCGAAGTTTTCGTCTTTCTCGGCATAGAGAATTTCACCACCGGCTTTTTCCAGCCGCACCGCCAGATCATCCGCTTTGCGTTTGATGAGATAGGCGCGCGTTCGCCAGCCGTTTGCAGCCAAATGCTCCAAGGCCACCAGCGTATCGCCGCCGTTGTTTCCCGGCCCGACCAGGCCAAAGGCCTCCAGGTCTTCTTCCCCCTCATAAAATAAACCCAGGATGACATTTGCCAGGCCGTCCCCGGCGTTCTCCATCATTTCAGCATAGGATAAGCCGTTGGCGTCGGCTCCTTTTTCAATAGCGATCATCTCAGATACAGTAACCAGTTTCATGCGAAACTCCTCCGCGAAGTTGTTTTTTTGATCAAGTAATTTTATCAACGCATCTCTTTGCCAATGTTGCAGCCACATCCATGCGATACTCTGCGCTGGCCCATTCATCCGCTGCTTCATGGAAGGCGTTGCGAGCGGCAGCATCGAGCCCGTCGGCTTCGGTGCCGTCCATGGCGAGTAGGGGAGCCATTCCATAGCCGCCCAGGGCGAGACGGGTTCGCCCCGAGGGCCAACCAGCCAGCACTGCGCAGACAATCGGTTTGTCGGCGGGTGTGCGGGCAACGGAATCGAATGCCAGATTAGCGTTGAGGGGGACAGTGATCCTGGTGATCAGTTTGCCGCGCAGGGTATCGTCACGTAAAGGTAGGAAACTGCCAATTTCAGTTTCTTCGTCATCCGGCTGCACTGTTAATTTTGCATCTAGCGCCAGCATGACGGCTGCGAAGGTGGAGCGCCCATCGGCAGCGACCAGCGTCCCTGCAACCGTAGCCGCGTTACGGATGTTGAGCGGAGCTTCCAGCTTCAGGGCTGACTTAAGCGCTTCAGGTGTGTGTTCGTTTTCGAGCAGTTGTTGAAGCGTGACAGTTGCCCCGATTTCCAAGTTGTTGCCCTTTTTGTGTAGGGTGTTCAGCCCCAGGGCTTGCAAATCCACTACTTCAAAGGAAGCAGATTTGAGCTTGTTTTGAACAAGAAGCGTCCCGCCACCGAGGGGCAGAGTGTTGGGGTGTTTTAGGAGGTCCAGCGCTTCTTTCAGGGTTTTGGGTCTGTGATAAGCAGTGATCATATTTTCTCCTGGAATAGTTGACGCTTTAAGTATAAATGCAAAACCCATAAAAAGCCCGATATTTTTACGTGACAATATGGTGAAAAATGTCACAATATCTACACTGCTTAAATTTATAGAGCGACGCTTCTCAAGCGTCGCTCCATATCTGGTTTGTGCTGTTTATCCCGGCGGCTCGATGGTCTCGATTTCGGGCAGCAGGAATTCATCTTTCAAAGCCTGGACGATGATTTCGAACTCGCTCCCGTCCCAGTAATGACCCTGGAAGCGCCAGGCGGGCTGGATGTAGACGGGAACGGGATCAGCGCTTGGGTCTGGAATGGTATATCGTTGGTCGGGCATGAAATAGACCAATTCAACGGTTTCGATTGTAGCAGTTATCTCCGCTGGCACCTGTGGTTGTTGGGATTCGTCCACAATGTAGGGTTTGTCAGCGGTGACTTGCATTTCTACAGGTTGACCATTTTTTGGGTTGATTGCCATGCTGGCACTGACAACCTGAAGAACAGGATAACCAGCGATATTTTCATTGGGAATAACTAGCGCCTCGACCAGGACCGGATCGCCTTCATTGCCAACTATGCCATTGAATGTGTTCGCTTGCGCGTAAGTTTGGCCATCTTCCATGGTGAAAAGCGTGACGGTTTTATCTTGAATGGTAACAACGCTTTGTGTGCCACGCAGAATCTGGAATTTCTGGTCAGGATACAGGATTTCGTAGCGTTCCACCTTGACAGCCAGAGCGTTCATCCCGAATGCTTTGTCGTAACGATCCACAACACCCCAAATTCTGACAGGATGGTTGTTATAGGCCTGGAGCTCGTCGAGATTTTCCCCTTCCAGCTTCATCAGGATATACTGATGTTCGTCGATCACCTGCAAGGTATACTCAACGCTTTGCGTCCCATCCAGCTTGTTGACGATTGTGACCGTTATCGTTCCGCGCTGACCATCGATGGCTTTGCCAATTAGCGATCCTTCTACTTGCGCGCCAGGAATGACTAGTGTTTGGCCGACCCAAATTGTCGATCCGGCCAGTCCGTTGGCTTGCATCAACTCATCGACAGTGGTTCCGTAGGTTTCTGCGATCCCGCTGAGCGTATCACCTTCCTGTACAACATAATCGCCGGTTGTTGCGCTCGTTTCTTTGGACGCTTGTACCGGTGGGAGGGGAACCGGTGTGCCTGTCAGGTTTGGTTTGTAAAAGCCCGAACCGCCGCCACCGCCCCCTCCGCCGCCCTGGTTTGCGCGGTTGTCAAGCGATTTCCAGTCGAATGTATCTCCGCGAGTGACACCGATCACGAAGGCGTTTTCCATCGGCAAAGGGAGGTCTGCGGGCACATCGGGAAGGACGAGCCTGATGTCATCGAGTGTGGTAATTATCGCCTGATCGCCTTCGCGTTGGATCGTCCCTTGCAGGCCCTCTTCGTAACCATTGTATACCTGCCAGGTCTCGATGTTGAAAACTTCTCGACCGTCAACCGTCTGGAATTGACCCGTGGCTTCGACGAATGTGTTTTCCATGGACTCGCCAACGCCAACCAGGTTGCCGGTGGCCGTGTACCCGTCCAGCGTAATCAATGGCTCGCCGCCTTCCAGCGATTTGACAGCGCTCATCCATCCATAAACCGTGACATTTTGATTCTGTAGCCGTGAACGGTTCCAGGTTTGGATTGGTGGACTGGCGGAGTGCACGCCCTCCATGATGCCAGTCAAGGCATTGGGATCAAGTATCTTTTGGAAGGCTTCTGCTGCTGTGTAGAGGCCAAAGGTTCCGAGCGTTGAGTAGTCCACCAGGCTGGCATCTACTGAAATGACCCCTTCCTGGTTGAATTTGAAGAGCAGCCCGCTAAATTTGAAGTGTTCGTTGTAAAGGCTGAACCCATCCGGTGTGAGGGGCAGGGCGTAATACCCGCCGTATAACTCGGAAGCCGCAATCTTGTAATCAAAGCTGAACCCATGCGCCCTCAGGAACGCATCAATGAGTGTTTCGGCATTTGGGTTCTCCAGCGTCATATCCAGATTATTCGACTTCGAGTAATCGGGGTAGTAGGTGAAATAGCGGTCAGAGCGGACATATAGCCGCTGGTTGCCGTCCACAATCAGGAAGTTGGTTGTGCCCGGCAATTCGCCTGGGACTTCGTAGAGTTGCCCGTTCAATCCAAATTGTCCCGCCAGCGCGCGGGCGTTTTCTATCGTAGCTGGCTGATCAGGCTGGAGTTGATACACACTCGCTTCTGCAGGTTTCTCCGGCAGGGGAGCGCCGAGATATATCGTTGTTCCGTGCCATTCGTATCCATCGCCGGGCGGGACCGGAGTGGCGTCGCTTTCAGGATTTGGAACAGGAGGCTGTTCAGGAGAAATGATTGGAGCCACTGTTTCGCCCGCCGCTGGCTGGTAATTTGGCGCCAGGGAGCGAACAGCCCAGTTCAGGATAAGGACAGCGCCGATAATCAGGATTGCCCAGCCAATGGCCGGGATGATTTTGATCTGCGAGCCTTGTTCTGGTTGCTTGTTTTCAGGGTGAGCCTGTTTCAAGGACGCCTCCAGATTTGATTGGAAGAGCGGGTTAACCTGGATAGATCCTGCGCCAGATTGCAAAACGTCTGACACCGATTGATCTTCAGGGGGAAGTTGACGCAAAAACTCATCATTCATATTCCACCTCCAGCGAAAGGGAGGTACGCTCGCGCAGGTCGTGCAGGCCTCGCGAGAGCAACATTTTCA
>CAZLOC010000209.1:0-7030 GCA_964560935.1 uncultured Anaerolineaceae bacterium
CTCCAGGTCGGTGAGCATGGTGTAGGTGCCCCACAGCGTGACCTCGTCCCAGTCGGTCTGGTTGGTGCGCAGGCAATAGACGCCGGGGAGGGTCTGTTCGGTGGGAACGCTGCGCGTCCAATGCAGGGCCGTGGCGCGGGTGCCGGTGGCGTCCTGGTCCACGCGGATGTCGTAGTAGCGAGTGACGCGCGCGTAGCGCTGACGCAGCCGCCCGAGGCGCTCGAGGACCTTCTTGTAGTCCTTGACCCGACGAGGCTTGTCGAGGCCCTCGGCGAGGTAGCGAAGCTCCGCCTCCAAGCGAGCGGAGAAGCGCCCGTCGATGCCGCGCTCCTTGTCCTCGCGGGCCGCGGAGTGGCAGTACAGGCGCACCTCCCCGGTGTCGGGGTCGAGGACGCGCTGGGCGCGGATGCATTGGCCGTGATCCTCGTGGATCAGGGTGGCCTGCTCGGGGTCGAACGCCTTGTGCCGCTCGCGGCTGACGACCAGATAGCGGTAGCCGCCCTCGCGCAGCCAGGCGATGTTCTGCTCGGTGGCGATGCCGGCATCGAGAACCACGGTCGGTGGCGTAGCCCCGGCCGGGGTGCTCAGGCGCCCCAGCATCTGCTCCAGGGTTCCGGGCTCGGCGACGTTGCCGGCAAAGACCTCGCTGCGCTTGGGAAAGCCGCTGGCGTCCAGGACCAGGGCCAGGGTGACCAACGGGCAGTCCGAGCGCTTCTCCTTGGAATGGCCTCGTGCGGCCTTGGCATTGCCCTTGCCGTTGCCTTCGAAGTAGGTGTTGGTCAGATCGTAGAGGGTGATGGTCTCGGCTAACCCGAAGAGGTCGCACTCCTGCCGGTAGAGAAAGGCCTCCAGGGTCGCGCGGTGGGCCAGCAGGCGGTCGCCGACACGGTAGAGACGGTTCAAGTCCAGGGTGGCGAAGTCGTAATCGAGCAGCTCTCCCAGGCCGCTGCGCTGGGTCAGCCACTGGTGGGTGGCCAGCTCGCTGCCGGGGTACGCCAGGCGCCCGACGATGGCCCCGATGGCAGCGTTCAATTGGTGGCGATTGAACCCCAGTTGCGCCAGCTTCACGTCCAGTCCCAGGCGGCGTAGCGCCTCCAGGGCCACATGCTCGGCGCCGACGCTGCGCGGACGCAGAAAGTCCACCCGCTCCAGGTCTACGCGCTGGTAATCGCTCGGCAGCGGCTCGGCCGCACGCGGGGTCGCCGCGCCCCGGCGGCTGACGATGCGCGCCGCGTACTGGCGGGCGAGCGCCTCCCAGGCCGGGTCCAGGCCGTCGGCCACCAGATCGAGCTGACCGGCGACTAGCGCCTCGATGCGTTGCGCCAGCGGCCCCCACTGCGGGCGGGGGACCTCGAAATGGCTGCCGAGGTTGAGCACCGTGGATTGACGCACCGCCGCGCCGGTGCGCACCGGCTCGACTAGGCGATAGGTGTAGTAGGGCTCGCCGGTCTCACGGCTCTTGATGGTGGTGCGGCGGATGAACATGGCGCAACCCTAGACCCCTCACGGCGAGCGCACAAGTGGTGCATTGATTATTATGGCACTACAATGCGCCGCCCGAGGTTAACTGCCTGACCTGCGGCGGGTGGTCCCACCCGGAGCCCGGATTTCGGGCTCCGGGCTTCGGGAAATTGACAAAGATGGGCTAGCGATTGCGAAGCGGACGATGTGATGACACGACAGGTCGGACCGGCGTCGGGACACCCTGAAATCAGCGCAGGCCTTCCAAGGCCGGTAGGAAAATGAGGACCCGACGTGCGGATACCCATCAGGGCCAGAGTCCCACAAGCGACTCGCCAACAGGCCGGATACAAGCATGCAGTCAGACCTTCTTGTCGCAGACCGTCTTCTTGCAAAACGGGGGGAGTCCATACAATCGCTGATTAATTCCGGTTTCGAGCGTCGCCAGTCTCGCAACGCCTTGATTTCGTGGAGCCCCACCCGGCAGCTTCGGAATTAATCAGCGATTCCCAAGGTTCAGTGCAGCGCCACAATCGTCTATGCTCCGATGGATCGGCCCTCCGGCCATGTTGATCCGTTGCACCGCCATCAAGAGCGGCGCGTCCGGCGAGCCCAATTACAGTAACGCTAGGGTATACTGACCGACCGGCCGGCCCCTTACGCTGCAGGTTCCCTTGCATGATCCCCAGCAAGGCCATTCGATGGAGCCGCAGAATATCTTACGCAGAACGCGGGAATAAACCTCCCGCCGCGGCTGTTTGCTCAGAGTAGAGGCTGCACCTCGGAGAATCGGTCATGCCCGAGGCCCGCCAGTGCCGGCGCTGCCGCGGACCTTGGGCTTGCTGGAGCACGCCGAAGAACGGCGCCAACAGGCGGAAAGCGTGCAAGGCGCCGGCGCCGCGCTTGAGATGGGCGGAGTAGGCGGTCAGTTACGCGGTGCTGAGCACATGCAGCCAGTAGAACCCACCGCTAACACCCAGTCCGGTCCCGTCGGCATGGGCGACCGCTGCCGCCACGAGGGCGCCTCGGATGGCCCGCACCGGCGCCTGCAGGCGTGCGGCCACCCGCGCGATGGCGCGGTGGACGCTGCCGGGGGCGATCGCAATTGTGATGGATATCGATGAACCCAAATACCGAAATAGTGAGCAAAAGTGAACTGCTATCTGTTGTTATCCCTTGCTATAACGAGGAGCAGGTCATCGGGGAAACGATGAAACGCTTGGAAGCGTTTTCCCTAGAACTAAAGAACTTGCAAGTAGAGTTGATCTTTGTAGACGATGGCAGTCGTGACGGCACGCGCGAACTCTTGAAAGGTTTCGCATTGCGTGACCCCCGCATCAGGATCGTCGGCTTTGCACGTAACTTCGGCCACCAGATTGCTGTGACCGCCGGCATTGATGTAGCTAATGGGGATGCGGTCGTGCTCATGGATGCTGATCTTCAAGATCCGCCCGAAGTGGTGCATCAGATGATCGCAAAATGGCGAGAAGGTTTTGACGTGGTCTACGGCACCCGTACCGAACGAGCTGGCGAATCAGCTCTCAAGTTGGCTACGGCTCGCGGCTTCTACCGTTTGCTAAATGGCCTTTCTGATGTCGCCATCCCTGCTGATACGGGTGACTTCCGCTTGATGAGTCGCCGCGTAGTTGATGCGCTCCGAGCAATGCCAGAACGTGACCGCTTCATTCGTGGGATGGTGAGTTGGGTGGGCTTTAGGCAGATAGCGGTGCCATATAAGCGAGCAGCGCGATTCGCTGGAGAGAGTAACTATCCGCTACGAAAAATGCTGCGGTTCGCGACTGACGGAATTATGTCGTTCTCGACTAAACCTTTGCAGATATCAATAGCATTGGGCGCTCTGTCGGCTGGACTGTCACTGTTGGGTTTGTGTTATGCTATCGCTATCCGACTATTTACCAATAACTGGGTTGAAGGCTGGGCGGGCCTGATGGTCGCGGTGCTATTTATTGGCGGCGTTCAGCTGGTCTCCATCGGGATACTGGGAGAATACATTGGAAGGATATACGGGGAGATCAAGCAGCGGCCGCTTTATATTGTGAGTGAATACATTGGATTTCGTCACTTGCCTCCCATGTTCACTAGAAGCCCGGTGGCCAGGATGAGAGGCGAGAGCCAGGTTGGGTGATATTGCGCCGCTCACTATGCGCATCAAAGCGCTTGCCCGACAGTTCTTCAGATTCCTTTTGGTCGGCAGCCTGGTCGCGATCGTTCAATTTTCTGTTCTTTTCGCACTGGTGCAATATGTCAAGCTGGGCGCGCTATTTGCGTCTTCAATCGGATTCATCATTAGTGCCGCGCTAAACTACATTCTCAATTACACCTTCACTTTTCGCTCGAATGCGAGCCATTCAAAAGCGCTGGCGCGATTTATCGCTGTTGCGTCCGTTGGGCTGTTGCTTAACGGAGTGTTGATGCAGATTGGAACGGAGATACTGCAGATCCACTATATCTACTCTCAGATCGGTGCGATTGCATGCGTTATAATCTGGAACTTTGTCGCAAATCGGATGTGGACATTTAGTGGTTCAGACCCGACCCGCTCGACTGTCTAGCGTCTGCAGTGCCAGTCCCGGAATTTATCGGCGATGGGCTTATGCGCATTAATTTGCTGCTGGTAATTGGTGAGTGATTGTTATGAGCCTATACAGTCGTATCCTGGGGAACCCATTTGTGTACAACACTATTCGTCCTCTTGTAGTAGGTGGAATAGATCTTTCAAGCCTCTATGGCGCATTGGAGACAACAGACAAGGATATTGTCCTTGATGTTGGGTGTGGCACAGGTGACGCACTGAATTATCTCAAGGGATTTAAACAGTACTGGGGATTCGATATCGACGAGATTGCTGTTTCGTACGCCAGGAATCGTTTCGGGACGAATCGCGATGTCGTCTTCCAGACCAAGTTGCTGGAACAGAAAGATGTCGATGAGATTCAACCAACTCGAGTGGTGCTTGCCGGCCTCTTGCATCACCTTGCAGACCACGAGGTGCTGGGCCTATTCTCAACGCTCGCCACGTCATCTAACCTGAGTCGCCTCGTCACGCAAGACATTGTATATCTACCCGGGGAGTTGGTATCGAACTTCTTTGCCCGCCTCGACCGCGGGCGTTACTGTAGGAGTCAAAAGGAATACGAGACTCTGGTCGAGAGTGCTGGATTGGCTGTGGTGTGTTCATCGATCGTGCGGTCCCACCCGACTCGGGGTCTGGCGAAGTATTTGATCATGTCGATTGACCCCATTCGATGAACAAGATCAAGGTATTTGTTGAGGATGTGGTTAGATCTCACTGGGACAAGCTCCTAATCGGACTTCTCCCATTTTTTCTTCTCGGCATTCATTCCTACTGGCTGATCAACAAGAATGATATCGACGTCTGGTTTTACTACGGTTACTTTAGAAATTTCCTGGACTATTGGAATACTTATTCTCCAGGCGAAGCGCGAACCTACTTTGGAACGCGCCTCCCCTATATAGTACCGGGTCATCTGGTGTATTCAATATTTGATGGGGTAATAGCGCGCTACGTATTTAATCTCCTGGTAGTGTACCCGCTGATCATTTTTTCGTTTTGGTTTGTAGTCAAAGCGCATACGGCTCGCAGTACTGCTTTTGCGGTTTCTGTCATGTTCGCCACGGACATCTTCTTCATAAGGGCAGTTGGGTCTGATTATGTTGATACCGGAGTGCTCCTATATCAGCTTTTGACTCTTGCCCTGCTAACCAGGGCGTCCCGGTTGGACCGTCCCAGAATTCTCCTTGTTCTTGCTGGCTTCACTGCGGCTTGCATGACGTTTACTCATTTGCTGTCGGCCATCTTTCTGCCGCTTTTCTTGGGCTATTATTGTTTCTTTTCTCAAAGAGAGCAGATGAACCATGGATTTTTCTCTCTTGCGGCCTTTGCCTTGGTGCACGCGGGCGTAGGTGCTCTGATTTGCGTTACCGTTTGTGGACTTATCTTGGTCTATACGGTTAATGGTCCGTTCCTGTTTTTCCTCCCGCAAGTAAGGATGTTGTTTCTGGAGAGTACATCAAGCTATCAACTTTCTGTTGATTACCTATTTTCAAGCGGCTACTGGCTGACCATTCATCTCGCGACGCTGACATCGGCGCTCTTGGCTCTGGTGTGGGCCGGTATCGGAAAGCCTTCATCAAATCGCTATGTCCTATTTTGGCTTGCGACGGGCCCAATGCTTTATGGGCTCCTGGCGATATTCAAACTTGACGGGCTGTGGTTTCTTGCATCCAGAGATGGTCTTTACGCCACCTTTTTCCTTCCAATAACCTACTTTACGTTGGGGGTGCTGCTGTTTCGAAATAAACGGCTAGGCATTGGTGCCGCCGGGCTTGTCGCAGCGACATTCTTCGGCTCGATAGCAATCCGGCTTTTCATCGGTGACGGAGCCGGCATTCATGCCTGGCATTCGTTTCCCATGATTGCGGTGGCGCTATTCATCGGCTCTGTCAGTCTTGTTGGCTTCATACTAGCATCCAGTAAGCCCTGGATTTCTCCTGTCTCGGCGTGCATCATTGGGGTAGCGACTGCCGCGATTCCATGGCGGTTCGATGGTAATGCCAGTGTATTTGGCGTCCACGACGTTGTTGCAAATGAAGCCCAAGGTCGCCTACCAAAGTTCTTTTGGTCAAAATCTGGCGATGCTTCCAGCGATGCGGACTTCGCCTCGATTACGGCATCATTCACGGAGCGTGCGTGGTGGCAGAGTGGGTGGGGTTTTCCCGATTGCACTCAGGTTCTCGGCGGATCGATTGAACCAGGCGATCTCATCGTTATTCTGTCTCGAAACGGTATCATCACGAGTGCTCTAAACGAGTTTGCCGAGTGTGTTGGTGATGTTGAGAAGGCAGGTGCGGTTACCTTCCGCGATCGGCAGGGCGATTACGAATTACAGTTTCTCGAGGTTCCGCGGAACGCGCGGACGCCGGTATTTCGGCGAAATGCTGACATATTGCCTAGTCATACAGGGGGTATCAGGGAAACCTATCGGTTCGCTGGCGGTGGGTCAAAGGAAGGCTTCTTGACTTTCGGTCCCTACGTCGATCTTTCCGCCGGCCGATATGAGCTGGTTTTGACTTATTCAAGCAACGTAGAAGGCAACTGGTGGGATATTGTCTCACTGCAAGATGGGAAACTAGCCTCGTCGGCTCAAGGAAACTTGCCTGATACCAATGGCCGAGTGAGTGATGTCAAGGTCGAGATAGACTTAACAAAGGGGGCGAAGCGTCTCGAAATGCGGACATATTTCTCTGGCAAAGGAGACTTGGAGGTGCACAGGCTATCTGGGAGGCGGCTAAGGGATCCATGACAGCGAGATCCTGCATAGGTATTGGGTCGAATAAGTGGTCAGAACCGTCGGGTAGCAGGGTGGTGTTACCACCACCCCGCCCCCTAAGAACCCGGCGGGCAAGTTTCCTCGCACCGGGCTCAAGCCTTGGCAAGGCACCGCGAAGCACCCGGCGGGCTGATGATGCACACCTTCACGATCTGGAGTTGCCAGCGGCTGGCGGAGCGGTAAACTTGCGCCGTTTC
>CAZLOC010000210.1:0-7002 GCA_964560935.1 uncultured Anaerolineaceae bacterium
GCGGTCACGCCTTTGCCGACCGAAGAGACTACACCACCGGTAAAGAAGATATATTTTGGAGTCATAGGGCGCCTCGTTTTCAGACCCTAAAGGTTTTGGAAACCTTTAGGGTCTAGATGTGGATTAAGGGAAACGGGGAGGGCGGTTGAGCCCTCCCCGTTGGGGGTTGTGTCTTGTTGGGTGTGGGGAATTTTGCGCTGGTTCATCCTACCAGTTTAGTCAGGTCCTCTGCGGCCCGGCGCATCTCCAGGAAGATCAGACCCAATTTTGCGTCGTGGCGTGCCAAAGCTGTCAACACAGCTTCTTCGCCGACGGAAGTCAGCACGATCGACCCTGCATTGCCTTTGATATAGACCTGCTCCAATCCGCCACGTCCCAGTTCGCTGGAAATGCGCTCGCCCAGGCTGAGCATGGCTGCCGACATGGCGGAAACACGGTCTTCCTCCACGCCTTGTTGCAGGGCTGAGGCCATGATCAGCCCATCCACCGAAACGATGGCAGAAGCTTCAATGTCAGGGGCAGCGGCTTGCATGCTTCGCAAGCGTTCTACCATTTGATCAGCGCGGGACTTCGTCATAGCAAGGCCTCTCCTAGAATTTGCTCAAAATCTGCTTGAGTTTACCATAAAATCGAAATTCGCAATATTGTGAAAACTATCATTTGCAATAGGTGGGGGAATGACAAGGCCTATTCTGGTCACTTTTCTCGGCAGTAGGGACACTCCGAGAGCATATCTTGATAAATAATTTTCAATCGATACATCTAACTACCTGACACTTTTGATTTTAAGGGTGGTTGAGTAAGCGGCGGGTCTCGATACGGGCTACGCCCTACTCGACCAGCGCCGGCGTATCGAAACCAACGAAGTCTGTTTCGAAATGAAAATGGATTTTACTTCCCAATCGTGTTAAACTTAACGGTTGTCATGAAACCCATCCTGCTTGCATTTGCCCTGGTCTTAATACTACTTCCCCAACCTGTTTTAGCGCAGGAGAGGGCTGATTTGGTCATTACCTCCCCGGAAGCTGGGCAAATCGTGCAAGGGCTGGTGATTGTCTCTGGCACGGTCACTGTACTGGGCTTTTCATCCTACGAGTTATCCTTTGCTTACATGGATGATCCAACCGGAACCTGGTTCACGCTCCAAAACAGCTCACTGCCCGTGTTTGAAGGCGAATTGGGCGCCTGGGATACTACCACACTAACGGACGGTGATTACAGCCTGCGTTTGCGTGCCCTCTTGCTGGATGGGTCGGTACAGGAAACGACCGTGTCTGATCTACGCGTACGGAATTACACGGCTGTACCGATGCCCACATCGACAGCTACGGCAACGGCTTTCGCGCAAATTGTGCCGCCCACTGCGCAACTCCTCGCGCCTGAAATTGCTACCGCGACTCCATCCCATCCTACTCCCACGCCTTTCCCCCCCAACCCTGCCGGGCTGGAGTCGCCTTCCATTTCCTGGGCGTTGGGAAGAGGAGCCATCCTTGCCTTGTTGTTGATTCTGGGCGTTGGCCTCCTCTTGCGACTACGCCGCGAGTAAACATTGAACCCCTATGACTGAAAATACCTTTCTCATCGTTGGACTTGGAAACCCTGGTCGCGAATATAAAGAAAATCGCCACAACGTCGGCTTCATGCTGGTGGACCGGTTGATGGTCCGCTTCAACGCGCGCATGAGTCGTTTACAGGCCAAAGCGCTGGTGGCATCCTTAACCTATGAGGGCAAAAAGCTTATCCTTGCCAAACCGCAGACCTATATGAACCTGTCAGGCCAATCCATTCAGGGACTGGCTCGCTTCTATAAGATACCACTTGAAAACATGATCGTCGCACACGATGACCTCGACCTGCCATTTGGGATTATCCGTATTCGCCCCGGAGGCGGGCCGGGCGGGCAGAAAGGCGTTGCATCTACAATTGAACGTCTGGGAAGCAAGGATTTTCCCCGCCTGCGTATAGGCATTGGCAGGCCGCCCGGACGCATGGATCCGGCGGATTATGTGCTACAAGACTTTGCCAGCGCTGATTTACCTCTGCTGTCTGAAATCCTTGACCGCGCTGCTGACGCCGTTCTGACGTTTGTAGACGAAGGTTTGAATCCGGCGATGAATAAATTCAACGGCGATGTAAATATATAAAAAGCGGGAAATACCATGACATATATTGGGCGAGTCATTTTATTTCTAGCAATTTTCATTGTTTTTCGTTATTTAAGAGTATTACTTTTTAAAAACCATAAATTAAGTCGATGGCAGGTAGCAATTCTCTATTCCTTTTTATGGGGTGGGAGCCTCTTGCTAGCGGTAATTTTGTTTCTCGATTCATCCTACATTTTCCCTTTTGGTATTTTATTATTTACCCTTAACTTTCTAATCGCTTTGCCTGTGGTGTATTTTGTCTATCCAGCATTTCAGAGAGCAAGGGGAAAAAATAATTTGTAGGCTTTACCTTCTAAAGGTTCATTTTCAATGGAAACTTTACTTAGGCAATTTGACGATCTTCCCCAATATAAGCTTTTATTGAAGCAAATTATTGATGGTGTTCAAATCCCTGGCCTGGGATTGCCGCGCGCCGCGCGCTTGCCTTTGCTGGCAGCACTGCATGCCGACCTGGATCAGGTCGTTTTGCTGGTCACCGACCGGGCTGACCATGCCTTGAGCCTGTTCGATGAGTTGGGCTTCTGGGCGGGAGATGCTCCACGATTCCATTTTGCCGAACCCAACCCACTGTTCTATGAACAGGCTGCCTGGGGGATAGCCACCCGGCGTGAGCGTTTGCAAACGCTGACGGGATTGGCTCGCTATCATTTACCCTTTGCAGAGAAACCCGAAAAGCCGCCCATTATTGTCGCTTCTGCGCGCTCATTGATGACGCGTAGCTTGCCGCGGCGTGACTTTCTCAAGGCCTGCAAGCGTCTCTCAGTTGGGCAAATGATCCAGCCGGAACTCCTGCTGCGTTCCTGGGTAGGGATTGGCTACCAACGTGTGGACACAGTGCTCGAGCCCGGGCAATTTTCTCATCGCGGCGGATTGTTAGATGTCTGGCCGCCTTCGGAACCGCATCCAGCCCGCCTGGATTTCTTCGGTGATGAGATCGATACCATCCGTCGCTTCGACCCGGCCTCGCAGCGCACGGTCAAAAAACTGGATTCTTTGCTGATCACACCTGCTCGCGAGTTCCTTCAGCCCGACCTGTCAGACTTGTCAGACTATTTGGACCAATCAGACCAATTATCCGAATTCCACATCCCGCTCTTACACAAAACCCCGGCCACGCTTCTAGACTATCTACCGCAGAAAGCGCTTGTTTTGATCGATGACGTTTCCATGGTCGCATCTGTTGCCAACGAAGTGGAAGAGCAGGCCCTCAAGTTCCGGCAGGAAAGCGTTACCGAAGGCACGCTGGAGGCTGATTTCCCCATTCCATACTTGACCTGGTCCGAACTTGAGGATACGATCCACGCCCGCACCTGGTTGGAGTTGGGTCACTCTACCGCTCAAGAATCCCCCTCTCCCTTAAGGAGCCCCAATGGGGTGCTCTCCCCTGCGGGGACAATGCGCGAAGGGGATAGGGGTGAGGGCGAGGCCACGGATCTCGCCGCCTGTTTCAGCCATGACGAACGTTTCGGCGGCCGGCTCAAACCTTTTATGGATTATCTGGGTGGATTGGTGGACAAAGGCGAGCAGGTTGTCGTTGTCTCGCGACAATCTCCACGCTTGCAAGAATTGTGGAAGGAGAGTAGGGAACAGGAAGAAGAGATCAGTCCTGCGTTTGTTGAGGCATCCCTCTCTGAAGGTTTCGTCCTGAGAGACGGCTACTCTCTAATTTCTACCCACCTAATAACTGACTCCGAAATCTTCGGCTGGGAACGCCCACAGCCTCGTTTGCGACAGCGGCAGGTTGCCGAAGCGCCGGAGTCATTATATGCCGACCTGTTGGAAGGCGATTACGTTGTTCATATCGATCACGGGATCGGCCGTTTCAACGGTCTCGTGCAAAGGCAGTTGGAAGGCCATGAGCGCGAGTTTTTGGCGGTGGAATACCAGGGCGGCGGGATACTCTATGTCCCCGTGCACCAGGCCGATCGTCTGACTCGATACGTTGGTCCCGATGGCGGGTCTCCTGCGCTGGACAGCCTCGGTGGCCAGGGCTGGCATGAGTCCAAAAGTCGAGTCAAAGAAGCCGTTCAAAAAGTGGCCGAGGAGCTGCTTGACCTGTACGCCCACCGCCATGTTATTCAGGGATATACTTTTTCGGGCGATACCGCCTGGCAAAAAGAGTTGGAAGACTCGTTCCCGTATGTGGAGACTGAAGACCAGGCCAGGTCCATTACCGACATCAAGCAGGATATGGAGCGCGCCCGCCCGATGGACCGTCTGCTGTGCGGCGATGTGGGCTATGGCAAGACCGAAGTGGCCGTGCGGGCGGCCTTTAAAGCGGTGATGGATGGCAAACAGGTGGCCATGCTGGTGCCAACCACCGTGCTGGCGCAGCAGCATTATGAAACCTTCTGCCAGCGCCTGGCAGCCTTCCCGGTCAAGGTGGAGATGCTTTCACGCTTCCGCACCCCTCGTGAACAGACTGAGATCTTGTTCGGATTGGCGTTCGGTGAAGTGGACATTGTCATCGGCACGCATCGCCTGATCTCTTCCGATGTGCAGTTCAAGGATCTGGGCCTGGTAATCATCGACGAAGAGCAGCGCTTTGGCGTGACTCACAAGGAACATCTCAAGAAGTTGCGTACCGAGGTGGATGTGCTGACACTCACAGCGACACCCATCCCACGCACGCTGTATATGGCATTGACAGGCGTTCGCGACATCTCGAATTTGAACACGCCGCCCGAAGAACGTTTGCCTATCATCACCCATGTTGGGCCGTATTCAACCAAGCTGGTGCGGCAAGCTATCTTGCGCGAATTGGAGCGCGGCGGGCAGGTATTTTTTGTCCATAACCGTGTTTACACTATTGAGGCCATGTACGCCCATTTAGAGAACCTCGTCCCGGAAGCGCGCATAGGCATTGGTCACGGCCAGATGCCAGAACAGCAACTCGCAAGTGTAATGCGCCAGTTCACAACCGGCGAGATCGACATCCTGCTTTCGACCTCTATTATTGAATCCGGTCTGGATATCCCGAACGCCAATACCCTGATCGTGGATCGCGCCGATACGTTTGGGTTAGCGCAACTTTACCAATTGCGCGGGCGTGTCGGTCGTGGCGCCATGCGTGCCTATGCTTATTTCTTCCGTCATCGCAAGTTGCCTCCCACCATTGATGGGCAGCAGCGTCTCGAAGTTATTGCCGAAAACACGCAACTTGGCGCCGGGTATTCGATTGCCATGCGTGATCTGGAGATCCGTGGCGCGGGCGACCTGCTCGGCACGCGCCAGCACGGCTATATCGCCGCGGTCGGTTTCCACCTTTACACGCGCCTGCTGGCTGATTCGGTTCGCCGAATTCGCGCGGTAGCCGGGGCGCATCTACCCGCCTCCGCTACCTCCTTCGAGGCGCTGAACCTGCCGCTTGCCATGCCGATCAACGTGGACCTGCCCATTGAGGTGGGCATCCCTGCCGATTATATCCCTGACCAGGATTTACGCCTGCGCCTGTACCGCCGTATTGCCGACCTGCGTGATGAAAGCGAGATCGATGCCCTTTCCGCCGAGTTTAATGACCGTTTCGGCGAACTCCCGGAAATGGTACGGAACCTGCTCTACCAGATGCGGATCAAATTGCGCGCGGAGGAAATCGGACTGGCTTCGATCAGTACAGAAAACGGACAGATCTTGCTGCGTTACCCTCCCACACCGGAAGGAGAATCCGCGCCTCGTCTCCGAGACCTTGGGCCTGCTGTCCGTGGCGGGAAAAATGCCTACTGGCTGACGTTTGGCCGTGAACTTGATTGGCCGGAACGTTTGCTCGATATGTTGGAACAAATTAGTGCATTGCAACCGTCTATGAGGCGCGTGTAATTTTATAAACTATTTGACTGAGAAGGAGATTGTTTTATGCGTAAAGTTGGATTTGTTTTAGCAGTACTGAGTTCCTTTCTTATTTCCTGTTTGGCCCTTGCTGCGCCAACGCAGGATGTCAACGAAATCGTGCAGGCTACCTTTCAGGCGATGACGGCCCAAGCGACGGGCGCTACGCCGGAACCCGTCCCAACCGGTAGTCTGTCTGGCCAGCTGGGTTATCCGTCTGAAGCCATCCCAGCGTTGCGGGTGGTCGCCTTCGATGCAAATTCGGATAATTATTTCTACATTGAAACAACCTACAACCAGAGTTCCTACCAGATCACTGGTCTACCGGCAGGAACCTATTTTGTCGTGGCTTACACGCTGGGTGGCGGCTCGTTCCCGGCAGGGTTGGCGGGCGGTTATACCCAGGCTACCCTTTGCGGCCTATCAGCCAATTGCACAGATCATTCGCTGGCCCCGGTCGGTGTCACTGCCGGGCAGGATACACCAGATGTCAGCCCGACCGATTGGTATGCCGAGGAGAACGACCTCCCGCCGATGCCCGGCTCGGCCCCTTCCGCAGGGACAGGTAGTATCACAGGCTCATTGAGTTATCCATCTGATTTCATCCCACCGTTGCGAGTATTTGCGTTCCAGGTAGGATCGGAAAATTATTTCTTCGTAGATACTTCCCAGGATCAAACCACCTACCAGATTGACAACCTGCCCGCTGGCTATTACCAGGTTGTAGCATACACCCTGAACGGGACCCTGACGGGTGGCTACTCCCAGGCTGTCCCTTGTGGCTTGAGCGTTGACTGTACCAACCACGATTTAATTGATGTGCCCGTCAATGGCGGTCAGGTGGTGGCCGGTGTTGACCCCGGCGACTGGTATGCGCCGGAGGGAACTTTCCCGTCGGCCCCGGCACTGCCATAAAAGAACTTGAAAAAAGGAGACCCTCGATTGGAAGAGGGTCTCCTTTCGGATTGAATAATTTTTACTTGGCTATTCCTGGTCACATTTTAAATCTTCT
>CAZLOC010000211.1:0-7000 GCA_964560935.1 uncultured Anaerolineaceae bacterium
TCACCAACACCGCGTACAGATTCAGTTTGAAACATTTCAGAGCTCCTTTAAGGACGATAGAAAATCGTCAATGCGCCGTGATGGCGGCATCGCATCAACGAGATCAATGTCCTTTTGAAATGTTTTGTGCCCCAAAGCTAACTACGAGAGCCAACTTTGAGCATTACCTCTCTGCATTTGAATGATTGATTGACACTATACAGCCTTACTAGCTCACCAGATGAGCCAGTAAAAATTGAAAGACCTGCCTGCCTCAGTCTTCCTGACCGCCCTGCCGGGCCGCCCTGCTCTCCTTGTGGCGCTTCATGGATTCTCGCCGCTTAAGCTCCTTCCCCAGGCTGATCTCCAGGGCCGTCATATCTGGCTTCAACGCATCAAAATCCACTTCTGGGTATTGCAGCTTGACCAACACCGTTTCCGCCAGCTTCTTGGCCTCCAGCGGCGAACTATAGATTTCCGAGTTAACGGTGTCATGCACATGCCCAACGAGTTGGCAGCGTTTTTCCTCGTCCACTCCGGCCTGCTTCAGACGGTCCCCTCGCTTGTTGTTCGGGCTGTGGTACCAAAACGCCCCCTTTGTTGTCTGCCGAATCTTCGCACACCCGCGCGTAGCGATGTTTGTGACCTCGGTAATTCGCTCGCTGAATGTATAGCCATTCGTCTTTCTCTGATGAATTCAGCCAAGGACGCAGCACGCTATGAATCCGTGTTCTGCGCGAAGAGTTAATTGCCCATTTTGCAAATTCATCCTGCCAATATATTAGCCTTGACACCCCTTTTTTAACTTAACTAAGTTTGTTATGTCATTATAATAACACTTTGAATAATAAGAACAAAAAATCAAATATTTTTAAGAAAAACCCTAAAGACCACCCGGCTCCATCCGCAAATCAGAGCATTGGAAACTGATTGGAGGTGGTTGGTGATGTTGTACGAAAGAAAGGTCGAAAAGCGGAATTCAGGGACGCGGTTGCTGCGGTCATGCGCTTTAAAGGAGGGAAGCCATGGGACGCCAGTATGAAACCCCTACCCGCCCTATTTCGAACGCGGGACTCCACAAGATTATTGGTGAGATCCCAAGTAGGAAAGGCGGGGTTATGTTGCCCTATGAGTCACAGTTGGAACGGGATTACATCTATCTGTGCGAATACGATCCTGCGGTCGCATCCATCGTTCCGCAGCCTGAGACAGTCACGATCTGGATTGACGCAGTCGCACATCAATACACGCCGGATTATCGGGTGGTTTTCGATGACGGCGAGATTTGCATTGCGGAAGTCAAACCGGACGACAGGCTTGCTGACCCAGAGGTACGCATGCGTTTGCATGCTGCCGGCCTGTACTACGCAGAGAAGGGCATTGATTACAGGGTGGTTTTGAAATCCGAACTGAAGCGGACCCGCAAAATCCCCAATATTCGGCGCCTCTACCGATACGCCAGGTTGCAGCCCACCCAGCGTGAATTGCAGGTGTTCCATGCCGTTGGTGAAAAGCTGCGCAGCTGTTCCCTACTCGACTTTGGCAAAGCCCTGGTATCGGCGGGGGGAGCACCCGAGATTCTGTATCACGCAATGTTTCACCAATGGATCGATTTTGACATTGACTCCGAGCTGCTGAACCCTGCAACCCGTCTGACCTGGAGGCTGTCATGAGATTTCAGTATCTTTCGATGGCGGTGGGAAAAGGCTACTTGCTCAATGGATTGCCCATGACCGTTACGGGTTTTCCGGATGGCGTGAACGTAGAACTGACCCGTGTCGACACACAGCAGAAGCTGCTGTATTCGCGTAACGCCCTTGCACGGCTGTCCATGCAACGGGCCTTTTGCTCTGTTGGGGACCCGACACGGCCAGAAGAATCAGGCAAGCCATTGGTTGATGTCAGCGTGCTCAATAGCGCAGATATCGCCAAGGCTACACGCCGCATGGCTTATACCAAGGCCCTGATACGTCTGTCCCCCATCAGCCCCAAATCGCCGATCTTCCAGCAGGTGATTGATCAGGTCGCACAGCAGATCGAGGACACCTCTCCACCTTCACCCTATTCGGCGTACCGCTGGCTGTTGCGTTATATCGATTCTGGTTACAACCCTGACACCTTTCTAGGTGAAGCCAGGATTCATCAGCGTAGGAAGTCCCGAATGCCAGAGGGCGTCAATGAAGCCTTTGATGCTGCCCTCATCGAGGTCATGGGAGAAAACCCTACGTCCACGCTCTATGGCGCTTGCGACGCCGTGATCGCCCGGGTTGCCTCTGAACAGGGATTCGATGCCTACCGCACCATCGGGGGAACGGTCCGCCTGTCCCGAGAACCTTTGCCGCAAATCATTAGACATCGCGCTGGGCGGAAATCCCGTAAGTCCCTATCCAAAAATTCTTCAAAGGCTGAATCATGAAAACCGGTCTGAGTTCCTCCTTGAATACTTTGGTGGTTTCCTACGAAACGCTTCGCAAAGCCGCGCAGAGACTGGATCAGAAGAAGCTGATCGAGCTTCACTGGGGCCAAAAGGTGGCCGACAAGGTACGGGGGCCTCGTTTGGCGGGCGTAACAACGACCTACCCCCTCGAGCGAGTCGAGATCGACCACTTCCTGGCTGACGTGCATCTGATTCACCCCGTATCGGGTGCCGTTCTTGGCCGGCCGTGGCTCACTGTCGCGACGGATCATTTCAGCGGTGTGGTCCTGGGCTACTACATATCCTTTGCACCACCCAATGCGGCCTCGGTTCTGGCCGCACTGCGGAGTGCGATCCTGCCCAAATCGGGGGTCAGCAATGTCTAAATTCGATTCTGGATCTGCCATTCACGACGGCATCGTCATAGAAAACGGCCCGGATTTTTCCAGCAACGCCGCCGCCCTGGCCTGCCTGCAATTGGGCTGTTTAGTGCCGGGCTCAAGCGCTGGGGAGGAGACGGCTGATGACTGAGATCGATCTCGCGAAGGAATGGCCGTGTTATGGCGTCCCGGACTACATCGCAGTAGACAACGGTCTGGACTTGGTTAGCTTCGCTGTTTCCATGGCCTGTCTGCAATTGGGCATCGAGGTGATGCGCATGCCTCCGCGTGAGCCTTGGTACAAGGGGACGATTGAGCGTTTTGGCAGGACCATGAATACCCGTCTTGTGCATTGGTTACCGGGTACTACCTATGGTGGCCAGAAGAAGGGTTACGACTACAACCCCGAGGCTAGTGCATGCATTACCTTTGATGATTTTTGCAGGGCATTTGAGCACTACGTTGTCAAAATCCACAACAGGACTCCCCGGCGCAACAAGCCTGGGGTACCCATTGAGTTATTCACCAGTCATACAAAAACCTGGCCAGTCCGCCTCCCTGAGGACATTGAGGACTTCAATGCTGTCTTCGCCTTGACCATTCGTCCAACCCTGCAACAAGCGGGGTTTCAGTACGAGCATGAGCGCTACAACAGTATGGAACTCGGCGATCTGTGGAATCACATGCCGGAAAACAGCAAGGTCATCGCCAAGGTTGACCCAACCGATATCCGCCAGATCCGGGTGATCGACCCGCGCACCAACAAACCAATTGTGGTGCCGTGTCTGAACCATTACGACGCTCCACGACCCCTTGCTCTTCACAAAATGATTTTTAAGTTCATGAAGGAAAACGGCCTGAATCCTGATCTGGCTGAACATCGGGTACAGGCTCAGCATGACTTGGCGGCCATGGTGAATGAAGCGTCAGCAAATGGGCGAAAACTGCGCAAACTTTACGCCCAGCAGTCGCTGTCTTTGATTGATAGCGCAACTCAAGAGCGACTTGCCCCGCGCAACCAGATGAATCAAAAGCTTGACCAGGGCGTGGCCGATCTGGAAGCCCGCATGGCGGCTGCCTTGAAGATTTCTGATACCGAGGAGCCCCTCTCCTGAATGGGGAAAGTGTTATGGACACACGATATATCGAACTCGCAAAGATAGTCACGACAGCCTTGGATGAACTCTATGTGCCGCTACTAGACCATGAAGAGGCCTGGGTCATGCTGCAAGAATCACTGCTTATGTCTGAGCCTGGTCACCCGCAATGGAATTTGTGTTTGATCGGGCCTTCGGGTACTGGCAAGAGTTACCTCGTAAAACGCCTCAGGGATGAATTGAATCGCAGGCTGCCGCCGGGCAGTGACGAGATTCCGGTACTGATCGTCGATACGCCGGAGAATCCGACCTTGGAGCGAATGGTCGATGCCGTACTGACAGCACTTAACGATCCATTTGCCGGCAAGGGGGGATTCAAGGAGAAGATGGCCCGTTTGCCCCTGGCGCTCGCGAAGCGCAAGGTGCGCATCATTATCTTTGACGAGTTCCAGCAGCTGTTTGATGGCAAAACGCCTACACAGTCCCGCATTGCCGCGCAATGGCTCAAGGGCTTGGACAACCGCACGCTCATGCCGATTGTACTAACCGGCCTGGAAAGCATTCAAGAGGCCATCGCGACAAGCGCTGAACTCAAGCGCCGCTTCATGCGGCACAAGAGCCTGAAGATCTATTCGATGGCAGATGCACTGGATATCAGCCAATTGAATAAAGTCCTCATGAGCATCAGCCATTTGTTCAAGCAGGATAGAACCGCAAGTCTCCGCGACAACCATATGCTGCTGCGAGTCTGGCTCGCCTCCGGAGGGACACTTGATTATGTTTTCAAGATGGCCAAGTCGGCAGTCCTTGCCGCCTACAGAGCGGACCTGAAGGGGGTGGTGTCTCTCGACCACTGGTCAGAGGCTTTTGTCCAACTGCAAAACGAGCTGAAGAAAACCGGGGGTATCAATCCCTTTGACATGAAAATAAGTGATGTCAAGAAGCATGTCGCACGCCTCTGTCCAATAGCTGCTTGAGTTGTCACCGAAATCACCATGAGCTTTCTCGTACCACTCGATCCCCTTCCGGGGGAACCCCTGCTTGGGGGCTATCTGGTTCGCCTGTGCGAAAGCAACCAAGTGCCCAAAATGGGCTGGATTTTTGATTTGGTGGCAGAGCACGCCGGGGAGCGAGTTAGAACATCGCTCGAACTGATTCAACGCCCTGACTTGCTCGAGACCCTCGAACGCTTAATTCCAACCCGCCCCAAGGCCCTTACCCGGTCAAGCTGGAAGTCGGCTCAGTCATTATCAGAACAGTTTTACCGGATTGCGGGAGAAGGTGCCTATGACGCGTTGATGATGACCCGTCATGCCCAGATTTGCCCACAGTGCCTGGCCGTCAAGGGGCATGTGCGGGAGGAATGGCTGCTGGGGCATTTGCCAGTTTGTAGCGAACATGGCGTAGCACTGATTGATACCTGCCCTGCCTGCCACCGATCCATTTCGAATGATCGTTTTCTCCTAGGCCATTGCCATCGCTGCGGCGCCAGTTTCCAGGAAGCGACACCGTATCCAGTATCCGAAGCAGCGCAGAAGATGGCCTCTTCCATGCTGAAACACCAAGGCTTGCTGCTGGGCCATTCAGGGCATCAGGAAGAACTCGACCTGAACGAGTGTGCCCGCCTCTTCCTGCTGATCGGGTCAACATTAAATACCCATGCCAAGCCCTTGCATGCAACGGCTCGCTGCGATGCCTTGTCTTCGGCGCAAAGGGTTGCTGTGTTCGAGTTGATGGCTGCGGCCTGGAGTGACGGTTACCTGGACTCGTCCAGGATTCGTGAATTGCTATTAAATCGCTGGCCCTACCTGGGTCGAATCAGTGAGACGCTACGCACACAACGCCTGGATGCATTTCTGCTGGGCCACCATCTTCACATGCACATCACGAACATGATCCGGGGAGATGACCCAGAAAAGGCAGTCCTCATGGCCGCCCATCGGCCCAATGAAGCGATGCCCTATATCCAGGAAGAGGCAGATGCAGCGGATTATCTGGGTATCTCTGTTCGGGAATTGAACGACTATCAAATGGCAACAGGCTGCCTAAACAAAACCGAGGAAGACTGGGGTTATGACGCAGACGAGCTCCTGGCTGCCCGGAAGCTTCTCAATGAAGCCTTGTGTGATTCTGGTCTAGATACGTTCCTGGGCTTGGAGGGGGCAGCGAATGCGTTGCAATGCATGGGTCTTCTCAGGGCTTGGAGCTACTACGCACCTGAAGAAAGGAAATTTGCTCCTTGGGATATCCAGAATCTGTACGACCAGATGTGGGGACGGGTTCGGCCCGTCGAGGCAAATATCGCGCTGATGTCCTTGGGGGAGCTGGTATCCCTGGTTGAAACGGACGAGGCGAGGGCTGAATTGATGTGTCTGGTTTTGAAACAGGAATTACCTATCCGGGCATGGCTGCCGCCTTATCGGTTTTTAGATATTTACGTGGAAAAAGCTGCGGCTTCCCGATCGCTGCGCTGATCTGTTGCGAGGAATCTTGCTGGAGCGGGCCATGAGCCGTTAGCAGTTGTGGATGGGTGGTGTCTGATCCTTCATTGGCATTCGCCGGATCCTGTCCGCTACAGATAACGCGCATCGACGCGTTTCGGACACTCGCTTTAAACGCACCATATGTCCGGTTGTCGGTGCGGCCGGTGGCCATCTAGGCCAACGAGGTCTACTATGCGTTGGCACAGCTGTCGTTGGATCGCGCCGCGCTTAAAAAATGGTGTCTGACTCTATTTTTACTTGGTCAACTGTTAGGCTTTAGAAGCGAGGCACATATGCCAGCCGGAGACAATGAAAACTTATTCCGTAGTTTCATGGCAGAGAAATTCGGTGCTCAATGTTTGACTGGAAAACAACGTTACACGCTAAGTTTGTCTGGTTTTCCTACGGCAAGCATATCGGTTGATGATTCAATTGCACTGAACGATAAGCGAGTCTTGATCGAAATTGATTCTGGAAACATGGCAAAGCTATTGGCAGGACAATACGCTCTGCTCAACGGTATGTATGACGGAGATAAAGAAAAAACTATGTTCTTGGTCGTTCATTACTACCGAGATCCAAGCTCTGGAGTCTTGTATAGCCGTGATAGAACGTTGAAAAATCTAAATGCTATCCAGCATTTCA
>CAZLOC010000212.1:0-6946 GCA_964560935.1 uncultured Anaerolineaceae bacterium
GACTTGGACTACGCCTTCGAGTACGAAAGCGTCATCCGCCAGCACGGGCTGGAGATGCTGCCCCTGCCGGAGACGGTCAATATGGGCGAAGCGGACTTCGAATCCGCCTATGAAGCCGTGCAGGTGGACCTGGACTTCCAGCGTTTCGCCACGGTCAAGCCGCAGTTCCGCGGCGAGCGCATCGGCTACGGTATCACTATCCCGTCCAAAGCGCCGCACGCCGACGAGGCGGCGCTGTTCATCGCTTTCCTGCTCAGCCCCGAAGGCCGCGCCATCATGGAAGCGGACTACCACCCGCTCTTCGACCCCTTCCCAGCGGACGGCTACGCTAACATGCCGGAGAGCCTGCAAGCCCTGTGCGTCCCGGCGGATACGCCGTGAAGCGCAGAAACCTGTTCTTTAACTTCGCCTTTTCGTTCCTCGGCAGCCTGCTGCTGCTCTTCATCGTCCTGCCACTGGTCGGCACCCTGCTGGGCACCACCCCGGAGCAATTCTGGCTGGCGCTCACCGACCCCGAAGTGCTGCGCTCCATCGGCCTGACCTTCGCTGCGGCGGGGGCAGCTACTGGACTGGCCCTATTGACTGGTGTGCCGCTGGCCTACCTGTTGGCCCGACGCTGGTTCCGCGGCAAGCGACTGGTGGAAGCGCTGGTCAACCTGCCGATCATCATCCCGCATACTGCGGCGGGCGTAGCGCTGCTGCTGGTCTTCGGTCGGCGCGGTCTGCTCGGTCAATGGCTGACGCCACTCGGCATCACCTTCACCGACAACTTCGGCGGGATCGTGGTCGGCATGTTGTTCGTCAGCCTGCCATTCCTGGTCAACATGAGTCGCGAAGCCTTTGCCCTGATCGACGAAGAACTGGAGCGCGTGGCCCTGATCGACGGCGCGTCCGCCTGGCAGGCCTTCTGGCTCGTGACCCTGCCGCTGGCTTGGCGCGGTGTACTGGGCGGGGCAGTCATGATGTGGGCGCGCGGCATCAGCGAGTTCGGCGCGGTTGTCATCCTGGCTTACCACCCCAAGATCGTGCCCGTGTTGGTCTACGAGCGCTTCAACGGTTTCGGGCTGGGCGCGGCGCAACCCATTGCCACCCTGCTCATCATTGTCGCCATCGCAGTATTTGTTTTTTTACGATTGTCGTTGTTACCCGAAAGCACGAATAAGTAGGGCGGGTTTGCCTGTGCTGGTGCGAATGCGCCAGTGCAACCCGCCAAAAACATTAATAACAAGAAACTTGTCGGGCTGCCCCCTTCGGGGATGCTTCGCGACAAGCCCGACCTACACAGAAAGACTAAAAGAAAGGAGAAACCAATGAAACTCAGTGCCCGAAATATGCTCAAAGGCAAAGTAGTCAAGGTCATCAAAGGCGCCGTCAACGCCGAAGTGACGCTTGAACTACCTGGCGGTGAACGTCTCGTTTCCATCATCACCAACACATCCGTCGAAAACCTAGAGTTGAAGGAAGGCAAGGATGCCTATGCCGTGATCAAGGCTTCCAACATCATGGTTGCCGTGGATTGATCCCGGCCAACATTCCATATCTGTGTTATGCGCCGCCTTAAGTGATGGGGCGGCGAGCAAACAACCACTTTTTTAGAAGGAGCTAGAGAATATGTCCCGCACAATCAAATTGTTCCTCATCCTGGGGCTGATCTTTTCACTGGCGTTATCCGCCTGCGAACCAACCGCCCCGGAACCTGCCCCCGTTACCGAGGCCCCTGCGGTAACTGAAGCACCTGCCCCCACGGAAGCCCCAATGGCTGAGCCGATCTTGACCGTCACAGGTATGGTCAATCAGGAACTCAACCTTACAGAAGCCGACCTGCAAGGTATGGAAGTGGTCCAAATCAAAGCAGAACATCCCAAAAACGGGCCTACCGATTACGAGGGCGTTCGTTTGAATGCCTTGCTTGATAAAGCTGGCGTATCCGATGACGCTGGCATGCTGGTCGTTACTGCCGGCGACGGCTACTCTGCTGAGGTCGCCCTGGCAGACGTACAGGCTTGTGCCGACTGTCTGGTAGCAATGGATGGTAGCAAGCTCAGCATGGTTATGCCCGGCATGTCCAGCAAAGCCTGGGTCAAGGATCCAGTCAAGATCGAATTAATCAAAGGCGAGATGGCCGCTCCTCCCGCCCCAGCCAACCCGACCCTGATTTTGGCGACTACTACATCCACACAAGACTCCGGTTTGCTGGATGTGCTCGTCCCGATGTTCCAGGATCAGACTGGCTTCGTAGTCCAGACGATAGCCGTCGGCACGGGCGCGGCGCTCAAAATGGGCGAGGAGGGCAACGCTGACGTGTTGCTCGTCCATGCGCCCGCCGCTGAAAAAGCGCTGATGGAAGCCGGTTTTGGCAAGGATCGCTTCCTGGTCATGCACAACGACTTCATCATCGTCGGTCCAGCGGCTGACCCGGCTGGCATCAAGGGCATGGCGGTTGTGGACGCTTACAAGGCGATTGTCGAAACCGGGTCCGCTTTTGTGACTCGCGGTGACGACTCTGGCACGCACAAAGCCGAACTGACCCTGTGGAACAAGGCCGGACTCGACCCGGCGACCTTCTCGCCCGATTTTTACATCTCCAGCGGCCAGGGCATGGGCGCCTCGCTGACGATCGCTTCTGAGAAAGGCGCGTACATTTTCACCGACCGCGCCACCTACCTGGCAACCAAAACCAATCTCGACCTCGAGATTTTGGTGGAAGGCGATCCATCGCTGCTCAACGTTTACCATGTCATCACCGTCAACACCGAAAAATGGCCCAAAGCCAACTATGAAGGCGCGCTGGCTTTTGCCAATTTCATGACCGACCCGGCCACCCAGGAAATCATTGGCGAATTTGGCGTGGACAAGTACGGCGAACCGCTCTTCTTCCCCGATGCAGACAAGACGGATGCCGACCTTGGTTTAGAATAACATTACTTGCTCTGCGGGGGTCTCAGACCCCCGCAGAACTAAAACTATGATCTTTGACGCCGAAGTCTTCCAAATCACCGTCCTGTCGCTGCAAATCTCGGCCCTGGCGACCGGGTTGAGCTTGTTCATCGGCCTGCCGTTTGGCACGCTGCTGGCATTAGGAAAATTCCCCGGACGCTCATTTTTATTGAGCATGGTCAACACCGGCATGGGACTGCCGCCCGTGGTGGTCGGCCTGTTCGTAGCCATGATGCTGTGGCGTTCCGGCCCGCTGGGGGATTTGCGATTGATCTACACGCCGACGGCCATCATCATCGCGCAGGTAATCATTTCATTCCCCGTTGTCACCGGGCTGACCGCCGCCGCGCTGCAAGCCCTTGACCCGCGCCTGCGGCTGCAACTCTACGGGCTGGGCGCATCCCGCCCGCAAATGATCTGGATGCTGTGGCGGGAAGCACGCCTGCCACTGCTGGCCGCCTTGATGGCGGGCTTCGGCTCGGTCATCTCTGAAGTGGGCGCATCCATGATGGTGGGCGGCAACATCCGTTACCAGACGCGCGTGCTGACCACCGCCATCGTGCTCGAGACAGGTAAAGGTAATTTTGATATTGCCATCGCGCTCGGCATCCTGCTCCTGACCATCACCTTCCTGGTCAACTGGGCGCTGACCTGGATCCAGCAGCGGGGGGCGCGCCGGTGAAACACCTCATCGAAATCCGTGACCTGCTGGTCAGGCGTGGGCAACAGTCCGCGCTCCAACTGGATCACCTCACGATCGCAGAGAACGAGGTGCTGGCCGTGGTCGGCCCCAACGGTGCTGGGAAAAGTACCCTGCTGCTGACATTATCGCGTTTACTGCGCCCTGAGCGCGGGGAAATCACCTTCAACGGCCAGCAAACCCGGGCTGAGTCTGATACGGTCTACCGGCGCAGGATCGCGTTGGTAATGCAGGATCCGCTGCTGTTCGACACATCCGTGTTCGATAACGTCGCTTCCGGCCTACGCTTTCGGGGGGTAGCAAGGGATGAAATCCATCAGCGCGTACCACTCTGGTTGGAGCGATTGGGCGTGGCCCATCTCTCGAAACGGCGCGCGGGCCAATTATCCGGCGGCGAAGCGCAGCGTGTCAGCCTGGCGCGCGCGCTGGTACTGGAACCGCAGTTGCTATTGCTCGACGAACCGTTCTCCGCGCTTGACCCGCCGACGCGCGCTCGTTTGATGAGCGACCTGATGCAACTGCTTGCAAAAACACATACCACCACGGTATTTGTTACCCACGATTTATCCGAAGCATCGTACCTGGCCGAACGTCTGGCGGTGATCATCGGCAATCGTTTGCGCCAAATAGGAGTTCCAGATGAGGTATACTCTCGACCCGCAGACGAAGAAGTACGTGCATTTTTCAGCGAATACCGCAACGACCGAAAGATATAGTTAGAAAACACCTCCTGAGAGGCTTGACCCAAGGGGATGGAACTGGTAAATTGAGAACGATCACAAACAAACCCATCAAGCCATTTTTTCATCAAAGACAGCAATTTTGATTACCCAATTACTTCTCAGGAATTAGTTTATGACAACTGGACTCCCCAAGCAGCCAACGATCGGCAGCATTTTGTTTGGCATCGCACTTGTCATTATCGCGTTTCTGGCTTTCCTGCGCTTACCCGATGTCGTCAAATATACCGGCACCGTGCTCATGGTTGTGCCAGCTAAGCTGGGATTGATCGACATGGTTATGCCAAAAGATGTCATTCCTGTTCCTTTGTCAGAAAACCCCTCTTCGATCACAATTTCCTCACCAGGGCAGTATATCTTGTACTTAGGCAATTTGGACTTGCTGGTTGTGCACGATGCGGTTGTCGAGGGCAACTCCAAGCCCTGGCTAAAAATCCAACCGGAAGACCTTGATACCGAGGTTGAAATTGCGCTAATTGGGCGAGGATTGGCCTGGTATGATACCCCCTTCGCGGCCGGACGGCCAGTCGTTAGCTTCAAAATCGATAGAGCTGGCACATACCGGTTTACACACCCCACTCGCCCGGACACCGCATACCTTGTCCCGGACACTCTGACAGGCAAAGAATCTCTGATCACCTTTTGGGTCTTGGCAGAGATCGCATTGATCGGCGGCGTGGTTTTCTATGTTATTCGCCGGCGCACTGCATCCATACGCGAACAACGAATAAAAACGCGAGCTGAAAACCGTGCCCGTGTTGAAGCAACTCGGGAACGAATCGAAAAACGAAAGGAAGAGAAACAAAAGGACGAAGATCAACCTTATTGGAAAAAACGGTAATCTTCGCCATAAATCGACACACAATGGCAGCCCCGCGATTTCTCGCGGGGCTGCCAAAACCAACTCAGAGGGAGGAGGAAAGTGATCGGGTGAGATAAAACCCACCGCGATTACGCGGGTTCGTGTTCAGGATTGGTACCACACCAGACACAGACAGGTTTATCGAACATAGTATTGCACTGAACAGCATTCGAACAGCGGCTAGCCAATATGCGCGGCGGTTGGTCAGGGAGATGTTCGGCCGGATATACAACCTGGTTCTCCAACGCAATCTCGTGCCCGACGTGCTCACAATACTTCAGCATTTTCACTTGCCAACTACGCTTTACCATATCTGCCTCCTAATTACACCTACATTTTATGCAACCTTGCAAGAGTAATCCAGTGACAGGCGTCACAAATTGATATGACAAACCGCCCAATTTGGACGTCCTATCTCGCATTTATCCACTTTAACGGGGCGCGAGACGCAGGATACTACCGCCATCAAGGACAAGGTAGACTTCACCGGATGCATCCTGCCCGAAGGAGGTGATACGCCCCACGCCGCCAAACAGGACCTGTGCCTGCCAGCCTTCGCTAGAGCGGATCAAACCCCAGACAGTTCCCGAGCAATAATCGCCATACAGGTAGATCCCGTTCCATTCGGGCATGGTCCCGCGATAAACGTATCCGCCTGTCACCGAGCAACCTTCGCTATGGTTGTATTCAATCACAGGCGGTACGAGTTGCGCCCCCTGCGGAGGTGCGCCATCATAGGGATGTGTGCCTTCGAAGTACTTCCAGCCGAAATTCACACCACCGGGTGAACCTGCGGATACGAAATCGATCTCTTCCCACTGTCCCTGACCGACATCGCCAATATACAGGTCTCCTGTTTGGCTGTCGAACGACATACGCCAGGGATTGCGCAAGCCGTAAGCCCAAATCTCATTTCCAAACGGGTTGTCCGCTGGGACGGCATACGGTTCAGCCGAATCCACATCCAGACGCAGGATTTTGCCCAGTTGCGTATCCAATGATTGGGCATTTCCCTGCGGATCGCCCGCCGAGCCGCCATCCCCCAGGCCAGCATACAGGTAGCCATCCGATCCAAAGGCCAGTACGCCGCCGTTGTGGTTGGCAAAGGGCTGATTTACGCGCAATAACACCATTTCGCTGCTTGGATCGGCAATATTGGGGTCAGCCGTGACCCGGAAACGAGCGATGACGGTGTCGCCATCGTTATCCGTGTAATTAACGAAGAAAAGCCCATTTTCCGCATAGCGTGGGTGGAAAGCCAATCCGAGCAAGCCTTGTTCGTTGCCACTGCTGCCAACCCGGTCAGTGATGTTCAGGAAAGGGAAATCAACCAGATTCCCACCCTGCAAAACGCGGATGCGTCCGACTTTTTCGATGATGAAAAGACGCTCGTCGCCCGCGTGCTGCAGGTCCACGGGGCGTTCGATGCCAGCAACGACCGTCTCCCAGGTGTAAGCGTCCGGGTTGGGAAATGACGTTGCGTCGGGCGGAGAACCTGTCGGTGTGTCTGTGGGGGGCAGTGCTGTGGCAGGGTCGGTAGGAGGCGGAGCGACCGTTGGAGGCACGGCCGTGTCGGGGATAACTGTAGCAGGCAGGGGCGTAGGAGGCAGCGGGGTCGGCGTTGGCAGGCAAGCGGCCAGGGACAGCGATAAAAACACCAATAAAACGCGTTTCATATTCATGTCCTATTTTTGCTCGTCATCCAGG
>CAZLOC010000213.1:0-6902 GCA_964560935.1 uncultured Anaerolineaceae bacterium
CCGTGACCAAAGACGGCCTGCTCGACCTGGACGCCTACCGCGCGCTTCTGGACCAGAGCCCGAAACTGGTCTCGTTTACGCACATGTCCAATGTCCTCGGCACAATCAATCCGGCCGCGGAGATCATCCGCCTGGCGCATGAGGCCGGGGCCATCACGCTGGTGGATGGGGCCCAGTCTGTGCCGCATTTTGCGGTCGACGTGCAGGCGCTGGATGCGGACTTCCTGGCTTTTTCGGCGCACAAGATGCTCGGCCCGACCGGCATTGGCGTAATGTATGGAAAGACTAGATTGCTCGAAGAGATGCCGCCTTTCCTGGGCGGTGGCGAAATGATCAAAGCTGTTCACCTGGATGGGTTTACTCCCAACTCCCTGCCGCACAAATTCGAAGCCGGCACCCCGGCCATCGCCGAAGCGGTCGGTTTCGGGGCAGCAGTGGATTACCTGACCGCAGTTGGGATGGAGGCTATCGCTGCGCACGAGCATGAGATAACGGAATATGCCCTCGAACGCTTGGAAGAGGTTCCGGGGTTGAAAGTGTTCGGGCCCAGCGCGCAGGACAAGGGCGGGGTGGCTGCGTTCACCTTCGACGGCGTGCATCCGCATGACGTGGCCCAAATCCTGGACCGGGATGGCATTGCCGTGCGTGCCGGTCATCATTGCGCCCAACCCCTGCACGAAAAGTTTGGCATCACCGCCACTTCGCGCGCCAGTTTTTATCTCTATAGCACGAAGGATGAAGTGGATAAACTGGTCGAGGGAATTTATAAAGTGAAGGAAATATTTGGATGATGTCTGACAAGTCTAAAAGGTCTTACATGTCAGTCGGTCAAACCATGACGCGTGAGACTTCTTAGACCTGTTCGACTTATTAGACTGATTATGGACGACCTCTACCGCGAACTGATTATCGAACGCTATAAGAGCCCGCACTACCGCGGACACCTTGACCCACATGACATCCAATTCGAAGATGACAACCCGCTGTGCGGCGACCACATCGAAATTACCATTCGCGTGGACGGCGACAACAAAGTGACCGAAGCTGCCTTCGATGGCAAAGGCTGCGCCATTTCGCAGGCCTCCGCAGACCTGCTGGTCGAGTCCATTCACGGGAAGTCGCTGGACGAAGTCAAAGAGCTGAATAAACAGGACATACTCGACCTGCTCGGCATAGAGCTGGGTCCCGTGCGCCTGAAATGCGCCTTGCTTTCACTCAAGGTGCTTAAAGCTGGCGTGTACGGTCTGGGCGAGGCCAGCGACGACTTGGTGGAATAAAAGAGAGCAGTCAGCGTATAGCCTCAGCGGTCAGTCCATGGTTTGTTGATTTGCTGAGACTGACTGCTGAAAGCTGAGAGCTCCTATGTTCAACTACACACAACTCGAAGAAGAAAAAGTAGACTTTTTGGAAATTGCTCCTGAGAGCGAACTGCCCAACGGCGAGCGCATGTTTGTGGATATCGGTGATAGGCTCATCGTCATCTTCAACATTGCCGGGCAGCTTTTCGCGATTGGCGACGTCTGCACCCACGACGACGGTCCACTGGGCGATGGCGACATCGAAGGCTTCAATATCGTCTGTCCCCGTCACGGCGCAGAGTTCGATATCCGCACCGGCAAGGTGACTTCTATGCCCGCGGTGGTCGACATCCCGGCTTATCCCGTGCAAGTGCGGGATGGAATGATTTATGTTGGCGTGCCAAAAGACTGAATTTGTGCCATAGGCCTGTCCGCTGATCCTTAGAATATAACAAGTCCCCGTGCATGATAACGGGGACTTGCGCTTTGTGAAATAGGTTGATATTTTCAATTTGCTTGCTAACAGGTCTCGAACTTCCCCACGATGCGCAGGATATCGAACCCCTCAGCGTAATCACGCTCGGCCAGCGTCCCGTGACGGACCATGGTGGCGCGTAGCAGAATTGGGTCGAAGTAGTATTTGTCATGGTAGGTCTTGTATTGCGACAGCGCTTCGATCTTCTTGTCCACATCTTCTGCCGTCACTTCGACCAGGAAATGCGGGAAGAAATTATAACTGGAGCGCACCACATCGAAGCCCAGCACGGTCAGGCCACGGTAGGCGCGCAGCGCTTCCTGGGTCACTACGTTATGGTCCTGGTGGATGTCGTTCTGGCTATGACAGAAAACGATCTGTGGTTTGAACTCTCGCCGCAGCTTGAGCAGGTACTCCAGCACTTCCTGGCGAAGGTTCGGGAACTTGCGCGTTTCGAAGGTCTCGATCAGGTCGTGGTCTTCCGGCACGCCTAATACGGCCATGCTGGCGCGATGTTCTTTCACCACGTTCTTCAGCAGGGGGTTTTTCTGGTTGTCAGACAGGGTCGCGCACAGGATTTCGCTTTGCTCGCGGATGTTGTGGATCAATGCGCCAGCGCCCAGTTCGATATCGTCCGGGTGTGCGCCGAGGAAGAGGACACGTTGGCCGTAGAAGATCATTTTGTCGCCAATATTCCGCCGACCACTTTGGTCATCACCAATTTGCCGTCACGTTCGAACCAGCGGGTTGCCACCTTGTTGATTTCAGCGATCAGGGCTTCGTATTCTTCCTTGCCATTGAACATCGAGGTCCACAGCTTGCGGTCCTCTGAGAGCGAAGCACGCACGTAATCAACGAATGGTTGAACTTCCGGGAAGGTTAGTGGATTTTCAAAGGTCAGCAGTTCAGTCTTCGAGAAAATTCTCTCGATGGTTTGGAATATTTCGCCCTTGAAGCGGCTGGAGCCGGGCATGGGTGGGATAGGCTTGTTTGTCGCTTCCCGGATGATGTCGTAGAACATCTGCTTGTTCTCCGGCAGCGGGCCGGTCACGAACAGCCGTCCGCCTGGTTTGAGTACTCTGTGCGCCTCACCAAAAGTAAAATCCAGGTCCGAGGCGTAATAGATGGCAAAGGCCGAAGAGAGCAGGTCAAAGGTATTATCCTCAAACGCGAAGGGTTTGTTGAAATCCAGGAATTGGAAGGTGATATTCTGGTCTCCACGTTCAGCCTGTTTTGCGCGAGCCTTGTCGAGCAATTCCTCTGAAAAGTCACCTCCGGCAATGGAAGCCTGCCCTTTCGTGTAATCACTAAACAAGAAGCATTGCTTGCCTGCACCGCAGCCTACATCCAAAATTTTGAAATTTGGCCCGGGTTGCAGCACTTCCATGTTCCATTCGTCGATGTTGCGGGCGCCATACTTCTCATGGATGTCGATTCGTTTCAAAAGGTCTTTGCTGGTTTCCTGAAAATTGATTTCCATATGTGTCTCGCTACTATGCGGAATGGGAGGATTATAGCCCTTAGAAACTCAAAATTCAAGGGTTGAATTTTAGATGCAGATTCTCAGATTGCAGGCGCATGTGTTGAGAATTCACAACTTGTGCTAAAATGACGCCCAGCAAACTACAACTTGATCGGAACATATTCATGAAAAACGTAATTCCACCCGTCAAAGGCACGCGCGATTTTTACCCGGAGCAGATGGCAGTCCGTACCTGGTTGTATAAGACGGTCAGGGAAGTGGCCGAATCGTTCGGATACCAGGAGTGGGAAGCGCCTCTTCTCGAGACCCTCGACCTGTATGCCGCCAAATCGGGCGAGGAACTGGTCAAGGAGCAGTCTTACGTTTTCAAGGATCGCGGCGGGGATGAGATCACCTTGCGCCCTGAGTTGACCCTGTCGCTGGCCAGGCTCATTGCCCAAAAACAACAGGAACTGACCTTTCCGCTACGCTGGTGGTCGTTCGGACCCTTCTGGCGCTACGAACGCCCGCAGAAAGGGCGCACGCGCGAGTTCTTCCAGTGGAATGTGGATATGCTCGGCCCGGATACGCCCGAAGCGGACGCGGAGAATGTGGCTGTGCTGGCGACCTTCTTCCAGCGCGTGGGTCTGACCCCGAACGAGGTTATGATCCTGGTCAATGACCGCCGCTTGATGGATGCTCAGTTCGATAAGTTCGATGTCAAGAAGGAATTACGCCCGACAGTCTCCTCCTGGATCGACCGGCGCGGGAAGATGTCGCCTAACGACTGGGAAGCCTATGGAAAAGAGATTGGCCTGTCCGACTCGCAGCTTCAGAGCTTGAAGGCCATTTTGAATGACAAGGAATTATGGAAACAATCGCCTGAACAAGTACGTTTCTACAAAGCAGTCGAAGCGCTGGGAATCGGTCATTTCGTACAGTTCGAACCTTCGATTGTGCGCGGCTTACTGTACTATACCGGCACGGTCTTCGAAGCCTGGGAAGTGGGCGGCGAGATCCGGCGCTCCATCCTCGGTGGCGGACGCTATGATAACCTGCTGGCCGCTGTGGGTGGCGATTCGTTGCCGGCGGTCGGCTTCGCAATGGGGGATGTGGTCACTACCTTGTTGCTCGAAAAATACGGGTTGCTGCCCACAGATCTGGATGTCAACCCTGCGCCTGTGCTGGTGACCGTGTTTGATGAGGAGCATCAACTGGCTTCGCTCGGTCTGGCGACTAAATTGCGAGAGGCAGGTTTGAAAGTGGTGGTCTATCCCGAGGCGACGAAATTGGGCAAGCAATTCAAATACGCCGACCGCATTGGGGCCAGGGTAACGCTCGTGTTGGGGCCCGATGAGGTGGAGAAAAGCCAGGTGACGGTCAAAAACCTGCTAAGCGGTGAACAAAGCGTGGTCCCGCAAGAGGCGGCTGTGGAGGCTATACGCGCCATCCTTGCAGGCATTAAAAGCTGATGGTATAATCCGCCCGCTCGATATGGTGCCTGTAGCTCAATGGCAGAGCGCCACACTGTGGATGTGGATGTTGTGGGTTCAAGCCCCATCAGGCACCCCTGAATCGCCCTCAAAACGAGGGCGTTTTGTTCTCGTATGATATGATTAACTTCCTCTTTTGAAGAAAGGGTTCTATGTTTGGTATTTTCAAAAAACGCGAGGAAATTTTCCACAACCTGATCGAGCAACAGGCGGAAAGAACGTATGAGGGCTTGCAGCTCTTGGAAAAATATCTTGCCAACCCCAATCCGGATTTGGCCGCGCAGCTTACGCTCAAAGAGAAGGAAGCGGATGAAGTGCGGCGCATCTTGATCGATGAGCTCAACCGCACCTTTGTCACGCCCTTTGACCGGGAAGATATTTTTGCACTGTCGCGCTCGATCGATGACGTGCTGGATTATGCTCACACAACCGTGTATGAAATGGCAGTGCTGGACGTTGAGCCGACACCTTACATGCAGCGTATTGCCTCCCTGCTCAAGGATGCTGCTTACGAGATCTATCTCGCTATGCAACGCTTACGCAAGCACCCGAGCGTGGCCATCGACCATGCCCAGCGGGCCAAAGCGTTGGAGAACCGCGTTGAGGCGGTGTATCGTGAGGCGATTGCCGATTTGTTCAATAGCGCGGACGACATCGAACATATTGTTGAAATGCTCAAGAAACGCGAAGTGTATCGCCACTTGAGCAATGCGGCTGATCGTGGGGACGAGGCCGCCAACGTCATCTCCGATATCGTGGTCAAGAAAACTTAATCTCGATGCCTGTTGAACTGATCCTAGTCATTGCATTGGCTTTGTTATTCGATTTCCTGAATGGTGTGCATGATTCCAGTAATATCGTTGCAACCATGATCTCCTCTCGCGCCTTTAGCCCTCGCGCAGCACTGACGATGACGGCCATCGCTGAGTTCCTGGGACCGTTCCTGTTTGGAGTTGCAGTTGCGAAGACAATTGGTGATGAAGTGGCGCAATCCGGGGCGTTGACGTTGCACGTTATCGCAGCCTGTTTAATCAGCGCCGTCCTCTGGAATTTACTGACCTGGTTCTTAGGCCTGCCGAGCAGTTCATCTCATGCTCTGATCGGTGGACTGGTGGGCGCGGTAGCGATGGGGGCGGGCTTTGACGCGATCAAGTTGGGTGGGCTTGAGAAAGTGTTGATTGCCCTTTTTGCCTCTCCATTGATTGGATTTATCTTTGGCTTCATTCTCATGCGTTTCGTTTTCTTTTTGGTACGTGGGGCAACGCCGGGAATCAATGAATTTTTCAAACGCGCACAATTGATTACCGCTCTGGGAATGGCCTTCAGCCATGGCACCAACGACGCGCAGAAGACTATGGGTATCATCACCCTCAGTCTGGTCGTCGGTGGGGCTTTGCCGGAATTTAAAGTGCCTTTGTGGGTGATCGCTGCCAGTGCAGGCGCGATAGCCCTGGGGACGAGTCTGGGTGGCTGGCGGCTGATCCGCACATTGGGAGGCAAGTTCTATAAAATCCGCCCGGTGGACAGTTTCGCTTCGCAGCTGACATCTGGGATTGTTATCCTTGCGGCTTCACTGTTCGGCGGGCCGGTCAGCACCACGCAGGTGGTGAGTTCCTCTATCATCGGTGTGGGCTCCGCCGAACGCTTTGGAAAAGTTCGCTGGAGCGTGGCAGGGGATATCATCACGGCCTGGATTGTCACGATCCCGGCAACGGCTCTTTTGTCCGCAGGTATTTACCTGTTGCTGATAAAAATCTCGGTTTGAGCCGGGATTTTTATTGTTTTTAGAACTTACTCAGTTCGTGAAAAGATACCGAAAATAATGAGGGCGGGCATAGCCCGCCCTCATTATTTTCGGGTTTCTCCCATTTATTTGCATAACATCTGTGTTTATTCAGAGCCTTTCTGCGCTGCAATGGCCGCATCGGCTTCGCCCTGCAACCAGGCTTTGAGCGTGCCGCGATACAGGGCGCGTTCGAAATAATCTCCATCGATAGAGATACCATCGTATCCTTTTTTGAACAGGTGATACACGAGCGGTTCTAGCTGTCTGGCATAGTGGTGCATGCAAGCTTCGGGATGCACGCCCGGCCATGAGTAGCACGTGACTGTCGTACGGCGGTGTTTGGATGGGATCGATTCGGGTACCAGGCTGTCCCACTTTGGATCGTCAG
>CAZLOC010000214.1:0-6878 GCA_964560935.1 uncultured Anaerolineaceae bacterium
TCTTCAAGAGCGGCGAATATCGCAAACGCCTGGCCCAAGCCGCCGCCCAGGCGGAACACGCCTTTCTACGTCAGGGCTTCCCCAACAGCCTGCGCGGCGCCTGGGAGACCGTATGGCTGCCACAACCGCTATTGCTCGGTGATGAGGATGATATGAACCTCGTCGTTAGGGCAATTCAGAAAATCCAGGATCAGGCAAAGGAGTTGGTTTGATGAACAAGGTCGTAATGGCTATATTCCCTCACGCCGATGATGCTGCTGGCATGTGCGGGGGAACACTCATGAAGTTCGCTGACGAGGGATGGAAGGTAATTCTCGTCCGGGTAACCAATGACGATAAGGACTCGATGGATCTTCCCACTAAAGCCGAAACCGAGCTGGCAAACACTAGGGAATTCCAGAAAGCTGCTGAGATAATGGGAGTAGCTGGGATTGTGGAGCTAGGCTTTGTCACAGACGTGCTTGGCGATGTCTCGATGGTAGATCTACGTGAGCGGATAGTCTACCATTTTCGGAAATATAAGCCGTATGCCGTATTTACATTTGATCCATACACTCCCTATGAGCCGAATCTGGATCACCGGCGTGTCGCTCAGGCTGTAGAAGAATCGACCTGGGTATCAAATTTCCACCTGCATTACCCGGAACATTTGGAACAAGGGTATTTGCCTCACGCAGTGTGTGAGCGCTGGTATTTTGCACGTGTTCCGGTGGATGCAAATTATGTCGTTGATATAACCCCGTACATGGATCGTAAAGTCGAAGCAATGTGCGCACACGATAAGATGGTTCGGAACACGTTGCACCAGCTACAACTCCAATTGAACACATGGGGCAGGCGAGTGCCCGAAGTGGATACAGCTATTAAAGGAGACTTGAAGCCGCTGATAGGTGATTTCCTACGCGGAAATGCTGCTTATTTAGCTCAGCAACATAAATTGGGAGAAGGTAGGTATGCTGAGGTCTTCCGTGTTAATCGTTTCGGAGCATTGGAAGACTTCGTTCAGGCGCACAGTGTGCCTCTTCCGGGCGAAGCCGAGGAAATGCACACCCGAGCCTGTTTCAATCCATCAAGCGCTAAGCGTTTATTCAACTGAAAGGAGGTGCAAAGCAGACCATTCGATCACCCGGTTCGTAAATGATGACATATTGATTGGTAGCATTTCGATTTTTTTCTTTGACCAGAGTTTGGTAATTTTTCTTTGGGCAATCAATTCTCATAAGATTGGATTGATCAAATAAAAAGGAGAAATCAAAATGGAAGCTGTACAACCACCTAAAACTAGCCGGCCTTTCTTCGTCCGGGATGCCACTGGATTGGTCAGGGAGCTCTCCTGGTTCGACACTTTTCTGTGTGGCTTTGGCATCTTGAATGTGGCTCTAGGCTTGGTGCAGGCTTTTGCCTACGCACCTTTCGTCTTTCCCGGTTCGAGTATGGCGATTGCATTCCTCATCGCCCTGCCTGGAGCGTTTTTCATCGGATTGTTAAACGCTCTCTTCACAGCTGCCATGCCTCGCTCAGGTGGCGACTATGTTTGGGTGAGTCGCTCGCTGAGCCCCGTGGTAGGATTTGCGGTTAACTTTTTTGCCACCTTCGGTGTGATTGCAGCCGCCGCTGTAAATATCTGGTATATGGCTTCCAATTTCCTGGCTCCGACTCTTTACATTCTGGGATTCCAGAGCGCAGCCAGTTGGGTGGCTACTGGACCGGCAGCGATCATCCTGGGTATACCAGCGATGATTATTTTAGTGCTGCTCTTTTCTCTCGGCTTGAATGTGGTACGGCGAGTAATGTTAGTGCTCTTCATCATAACCGGCGTTGGCACTATTATATGGCTGCTGATCATGGTATTTGGAAGCACTGCTACCTTTATTGCAGGTTTCAACAGCATCGTGGGACCAGATGCTTATCAAAACCTGATCAAAACCGCTTCGGAAGCCGGCGGTACAATCGATCCGACGAAAGTTGGACGGAATAGCTTCTATGCGATGATCTACGCCTTCCAGATGTACGGAGGGTTCCAGATGATCGGTTACTTCGCTGGCGAGATTAAACGTGTGAACAAGTCGGCGATGCAAGCGATTATGACTGCACTGGGTATAGGGGCGCTTTTCTTCATCGTTGGATCGGTGATTGTGACCCGCTATTTTGGTTACCTGTTCATTAGTTCAGTGTCTTTCCTGGCAAACACTGACCCCGCCCAACTTGGTTTACCTTTGGGGCCGTACCTCTCGAACATGATCATTTACATGACCCAATCCAAGCTGCTGCAAATCCTTGTATCATTCGGCTTCCTGTCGACGATAATTTGGATCTTGTTGCCGCAGATGCTGATCATTACTCGCAATATGTTTGCCTGGTCTTTCGACCGCCTGATCCCAAGCTGGGTGGCTAAAGTCAATGAACGCACGCATTCACCGGTGAATGCGACTATTATCGGTGGCATTTTGATCTACATTATGCTGCTGATAACTTTGCTGACCCAGTTTTGGGCTTTTCTGGTAAACCTGGCAGGGGTAGGCGCTCTGGTAGGAATGTTGGTAGCAATCTCCGCGATTATTTTTCCTTACAGGCGAAAAGATATCTTTGAGAAAGCGCCCAGCATCGTCAAGTCGAAATTCCTGGGTTTACCATGGTTAACTTGGGCAGGAATTCTCACTCTTATCACTCAGGCTTTGGTCACTTATGTAGCCTTTACAACCCCGTCAATCGGGGGTGCAGTGAGTATGGTTTCCATGTTAGCCAGTCTTGCGGTGTTTTTACTGGCATTCCCAATCTACTTGATCCCGTATTTCGTAAACAAAAAACGTGGTTTGGACAGCTCTCTAGCCTATAAGGAACTACCGCCAGAATGAGTTGAGTTACTTCCCTCCGTAGGGGCGACGCATCTGCAGATTTCACAATTACGCAGCGTCGCCCCTACAAGTAGATTGAGCACAACATAGAAAAAGGCTTTGGAAAAATTGAAGATCTTCTTCGCCACAGATATTCATGGCTCCGAGATGTGTTTTCGGAAGTTTTTAAATGCCGGTAAGGCTTACCAGGTGGATGCGCTCATCATGGGTGGTGACATCACCGGAAAGATGATTATTCCAATTGTTGAGAAGGGCAAGAATCTTCACTCTTTCGAGTGGCTGGGTGAGTCCCATATGGTATCAGAGGATGCACTATCCGAGCATATCCATCAAATCCGCATGTCCGGAGCATATACTTACCTTACAAACCCGGATGAGATGGCTTTATTGGAGGAGAATCCGGATCTGATAAAACAGGTTTTTCGCAGGACGCTGGTTAAATCACTGCAAGAATGGCTGGAACTCGCTGAGCAACGCCTTACCGGAACCGGGATCGAGTGCTATATTACTCCTGGCAATGACGATGATCTAGCTCTGGATCAGGCTTTTAGTGGAGCCAGCACGATCTGCAATCCTGAAGGGAAAAAAGTGCAGATCAGGGATGAGATTGAGATGATCTCCTCTGGATATAGCAACCGAACCCCCTGGAATAGCCCGCGCGAGCTCGACGAAAATGAGTTGTGGGAGAAAATCAACACGATGGTAACCAGCCTCGCCAATCCACAACGGGCGATTTTTAATTTTCACTGTCCACCATATGATATTGGTCTGGATGTAGCTGCCCGGTTGGATAAGACACTAAAGCCCATTGCTGGCATTGGCGGTGTTGAGATGGGACCCGTGGGCAGTCATGCGGTGTTGAAAGCCATCCAGACCTATCATCCGATGCTTGGGCTGCATGGTCATGTCCACGAATCGCGTGGCGCTGTTAAAATTGGTAAAACGATTTGTGTCAATCCTGGCAGCGAGTACACCGAGGGTATACTGCGCGGCTGCCTGGTGTTGATTGATAAGAATGGCGTGCGTGATTACCTGCTTACCAGCGGGTAAAGCGCCTGGATAGGCTTGATAATATGAAGATGGCCGACCTGGATCTGGTCGAACAATCTCATAAAATAATCTGCAGTGGCGATGAACGTGGGATACCTTTGCGTTTGTTGGGTGGGCTTGCTGTAAGGCTATCCTCCCCATCATCGACGTCTCACGAGCGATTAAAACGAAGCTACGCCGATATCGACTTAGTTGGGTTGAGTCGGGATAAGTGGAAGATCAAAGAGTTATTCATTGACTTACACTATTTGCCAGATGAGCGGTTCAACGCTCTACATGGAAGGACTCGCTTGATCTTTTATCCACCGGATGGAGAGCGTCATATCGATATCTTCCTTGACCGATTCCAGATGTGTCATTCGGTAGATTTACGACAACGGCTGTTCCCCGGCTATTTAACCCTCTCGATGGCAGATCTGCTATTGACCAAGCTGCAGGTTGTTCAGATGAACGCCAAAGACATGCAAGATATCCTTGCGATTATGATGGACCACCCGGTTGGTACTGCTGAATCTCTGGAAATGATCGATATCCGATACCTTGGAAAACTCACCTCGACGCACTGGGGATTGTACACAACCTTAAGCGATAATTTGCACCGTACAATGGAAGAGATAGAAGATTTCCTGAATGATGAGAAACGGTTGACAATTAAGACTCGTATTGAGGTTATGATAAAAACACTGGAAGAAACACCGAAAAGTGCTACCTGGCAAATGCGATCGAAAATCGGGCGGCGGGTTGAATGGTATGAACTACCTGATGAAGTAAACCGGTGACCAAGGAGATTTTTTTGACGATTCCTATTGAAATCTATGATTACACCGGACCAGGGTATGCACCCTTGCTACTGCGCCCCTCCTGGCAGGTAGCGCTGCTCAATTGGGATTTGAGCTGTGAGCGCGCTAACCTGAAGGAAATCGAGCGGCACAATCATACCGATGAAGTTTTCGTTTTATTGAAAGGGCATTCCGTTATTTTTGTCAAGGCAGAGAGAGAACAGCTGGTAGCTTTTGATTGCCAGCAGGGAATGATTTACAATGTCCCGACGGGGATCTGGCATACCCTGCTGGCAGACAGAGAAGCGACTTTTCTAATTGTTGAGAAGCGGGATACCCATCTTAACGATACAGAAATTCGCCCAATCACTGCTGAAGAACTGCATGCGGTGGATGCTCAACTGCCGACCTGGGTTAAATAACAGGCCAAATATAGCAGCAGGTGAAGGATAAGAGAATATACTGGAAAACCTTACGGTGTTTCAAAATCTTTTTTGGAATGCCATTGCGAGGAGGCGCAGCTTACCCGGTAATTTTCGGGGGTGACGAAGCATCTATGAAAGCGCCGGATGCCATGGAGTTTGCTTGTTGCTTCAACGTACCGGAGAAGTCAAAGGGGTGGGGTTTATCGGAGATTCACAACTGCCAGATATCTCCCACGTGGGAAACCAACTCAGTGTTGACCTCCCGCCTTTCAAGTATCACCTGGTACTAGTAGTATCCTACCGATAGGAGTTGGTATATGAAGAAGATCTGGCCTATCCCAAAAATTGAATTTCTGCCCCTGCGAGAGGTCAATGAAAAACGCCCAGTTGCATTGGTGACCAGCGGTCCAGCATGGTGTGCAGTTGAGCATCATCTCCATTTACCGGTGGTCTGGAAGGCAGAAGTGTCGGAAGCAACTACCGATGCCTGGGATGCTCTTTTACCAGGCCTAAACGGCGATGTGCTTTACGCAGTGGGAGGCGGGCTACCGGCTGACGCTGGTAAATACCTTGCCTTGAAGAAGGGGCTGGAAATGGTGTGTGTCCCCACAGCCTTATCAGTCGATGCATTCTTGACCTGGGCTTCAGGGGTTCGCATTGGGGGCTGTGTCCGCTATATTGAGACCCGTTGTGCTGATACATTGTTGGTTGACCTGGATACAATTGCTGAAGCGCCAGCTTCGATCAGGGCAGGTGGCATCTGTGATGTGTTTTCTATTGCCACTGGACGTTGGGATTGGAAGTATGCTGAAGAACACAAAAATAATCCTCCGGGTATGGAGTATATTCCCTTCATTGATCATGTTGCTCGTGCTATTTTGCAAGGTGCATTGGATTGCGCCGAAGCAGCTGGTCGGGGTGACCCGCAGGGGCTTAAACAGCTATTAGACTGTCTGGCTCTGGAAGTGCAACTAACGAATCAGATCGGTCACTCGCGCCCTGAGGAGGGCAGTGAACATTACTTTGCCTATGCTATTGAAAATGAAGTCGGGCATGGCAGGCCACATGCTGATCTGGTCTGTCCTGGAATCCTGCTCATGGGTCGTGCTCAGGGACAGGAGATGAGCGCTTTAGCCAGGGCAATGGAGGCATGTTCAGTCACCCTTGGGAGTATCCCTGAAAGATTGGTGGAGAAGACACTGAATCAGTTACCCGATTTCTGCCGGCGCCACGACTTGCCGTTTGGCATAGCGCATGTCCTGGACCAAGGTCAGGTAAGTGCTTTGATGATGGGATAAGTAATATGATCCGCCATTATTTTTAATGGCATTGACTTTATTCGAATAGAATTGGTCATTAAGTGAAGACAGCATAGGCGTTGGGGATAAGCCTGTGGAGGGTATACGCATATACTAATTGTTTTTACTTTAAACGTCGAAAATCAATTAATAAAACGAGACATTAGACAGAGCAAGAAAAGTTAAACCTGAAGTTGATCGATGTCAAAATGATAGTAGAAAGGAGGGCTACTGAGCCTATTTGACCCACAAAACCTACCAAATTGAATTGTAGGCGCCTGCGTTGTCGTTATTAATAACTTATATTACGGAAGGATCTTGTATGGGTTAATAAAATCCATCAAAAAATTACAAAAATATACCGGATTGATTTACTGACCTCCTCGTTGTATAACTTTCAAGAAATCATCATATCCGAGCATGCATAATCCAGAGCAAGGCGCACAGTGATTCCGGAGTAAGCCGCACACC
>CAZLOC010000215.1:0-5156 GCA_964560935.1 uncultured Anaerolineaceae bacterium
ATTTGTTGCCACTTTCGATTCGATCCTGACCTCCTGGGTGACCGACAACCGCCAGCCGGGGGCTGTTCATTACAACCCCGGGTTGATCGCCGCCCTCGGGCTGGATTCCGCCAAACTGCCCGAAATCGTGCCCTGCTCTGAGGTGATCGGCGCAATCAAAGCGGACGTAGCCGCAGCACTCGGGTTGTCGCCGGGTGTCAAGGTGGTGGCCGGTTCGATTGATACTACAGCCGCGGCAATCGGCTCCGGCGCGGTGAACGATTACGCCACGCACCTGTACGTTGGGACATCCTCATGGCTGGCGGCGCATGTGCCCTTCAAGAAGACCGACGTGCTGGCTTCGCTGGCGTCCGTGCCATGCGCCGTGCCAGGCCGCTACCTGCTGACGGCATTGCAGGCCACCGCTGGCGGCAACCTGACCTACCTGCGCGACAACATCCTGTACCACAAGGACGAATTGCTGCAGGAAGCCGACGTACCCGATATTTTCAAGGTGCTGGATAAAATCGCCGAGCGCGTCCCGGCTGGGGCCAACGGCGTGATATACACGCCCTGGATCTGGGGTGAGCGCGCGCCAGTGGACGACAAAACCGTACGCGCCGGGTTGTATAACCTTTCGCTGCACAACACGCGCGAGGATATTATCCGCGCGTTTTTGGAGGGGATCGCTTTCAACACACGCTGGCTTTTAAAGCCGGTCGAGAAATTCCTGGGGCGCAAGGTGGAAAGCATCAACATTGTTGGCGGCGGGGCGCAGTCAGACGTTTGGTGCCAGATATTTGCGGATGTGATGAACGTGGAAATCAGGCAGGTTGCCGATCCGATCTACGCCAACGCCCGTGGCGCGGCCTGGATCGCGGCGGTTGGGCTGGGGGAGATCATCTTCAGTGATGTGCCAAAATTGGTACAAATCGAGCAAGCCTATACGCCACAGGGGGAAAATCGGGCTTTATATGATGAGCGCTTCGATATATTCACACAGATCTACAAACAGATGAAACCGGTTTATAGTAAGATGAATGGGTAATAAAAACAAAATTATGTTTCTTACTTGTCAATCCATGTTCAATTCCTACAAATAACTTAATGAAATGAATTCCACGAATCAATCAAATATCTTAGCTACGCCTGAATTTAAAACTCTACTAAATAAATGCATCCATTGTGGCTTGTGTTTGCAAAGCTGCCCTACTTATGCTGTGTTTGGCACAGAAATGGATTCACCGCGCGGAAGAATCGCATTGATGCGCGCAGCATCTGATGGACGCATCGAATTCGGCGGCGCGTTTGAAAACCACATTAGCCTTTGTCTGATGTGTCGTGCTTGCGAACAAGCTTGCCCTTCTGGCGTGCAATATGGAACAATGGTCGAAACCGTGCGTGTGGCGCTTGAAAAGGCAAGAAATCCGGGAATCATCGAACGCTTTATTCGTTGGCTAGCATTACGACAATTGATGCCACACCAAGAACGTTTACGGTTCCTTGCCTGGTGGATGCGTTTGTATCAATCGTTGGGAATTCAGTACCTGGTACGTGGGTTGAATTTATTACCCAAGGCCCTGCAAAATGCCGAGGCCCTCTTACCCCGTATTTCAGCGCTTCGTTCTGATCACCAGAGTTTCGCACCTGCGATTGGGGAGCGTCGGGGTAAAGTAGCGTTTTTTCACGGTTGTGTACAGGATGCTTTTTTAGGCGAAGTAAATACAGCAACAGTCAAGGTGCTTCAACGTAACGGCTATGAGGTACATTTCCCAAAAGAACAAACTTGTTGTGGCGCGGCCCAGTTGCATATAGGCGAAGAAGAGCTTTTCCTTGATCTGGCGCGTAAGAACATCGACAGTTTTCTCGTAAATGAATATGTTGCCATTATTAACAACGCGGGCGGTTGCGGTTCAACCTTGAAAGAATATGTTCACCTACTTAGAAACGATCCGGTTTATGCTGAAAAAGCCAGGGAGTTTAGCAGGAAAGTCAAAGACATCAACGAATTCCTCATGGAGAATTTCCATACGCCTCCTAAAGGAATCATCAACGCCCGTGTTACGTATGCAGATTCCTGTCACTTACGCCACGTCCAAAAGATCATATGTCAACCTCGTGATCTTTTACGGCAGATTCCTGGCCTGGAGTTGATAGAGCTCAACAAACCAGATCGTTGTTGCGGGAGCGCCGGTGTTTATAATATTGTCCAGATGGAAACCGCCAATGCGATCTTGGAAGACAAAATGGCAGATATCGCCTCTACTGGAGCCGACATCATTGTGACGACAAACACCGGTTGCCACCTTCAACTTATCAATGGTGTACGGCGTGCGGGATTGAAGGCGCGCGTAGTCCACCTGGTTGAGTTGTTAGATCAATCTTATGAAGCCGAAGACTAGGATGATCCTATGTTGAAAGAAGATGCCTTAAAGTCACTGGAATCTTTATTTGATAAACATCAGCTGACTACTGATCCCGTCGAGCTCATCACATATGAGATCGATGCGGGGTTGAATCGGGGTTCTCCCGAAGGGGTTGTGTTTCCCGAATCAAGCGAAGATGTGATCTGCCTGGCTACCTGGGCTGCAAAATATCGCGTGCCATTAGTAGCACGCGCCTCTGGGACCGGGCTTTCTGGTGGCGCAGTGCCTTCACATGGCGGGATTGTGGTTTCTTTTTCCAGGATGAACCACATCTCAAATATCAATGAAACTGATCGTCTGGTAGTAGCGGAACCTGGGGTGATTAATCTTACCCTGGACACAACGGTTAAAAATCGCGGTTTTTACTTTCCACCGGATCCTGCGAGTCAACGTGCCTCGGCGATTGGAGGAAACATCGCGGAGAATGCAGGCGGTCCCCATTGCTTTAAGTATGGTGTTACTACGAATTACGTGAAGGGATTGGAGTTAGTCCTGGCAGATGGAAAAATTGTACGCACGGGAGGCAGCGCCTGCGATTATCCGGAATATGATTTTACCGGTCTCATCTGCGGGTCAGAGGGGACTTTAGCGATTGTTACCTCGGCAATGCTTAGAATCATCCGTAATCCAACCGGATTTAAAACTTTAATTGCTACATTCAATTCAGTTGAGCAAGCGGGACAGGCAGTATCTGCGATCATTGCGCAAGGCCTGATCCCCGCTACTCTTGAAATGATGGACCGCAATATCATTGGTATCATCGAAGATTTTGCCCATGCAGGATTGCCTACGGATGCAGAGGCACTGCTCCTTACAGAAGTAGATGGTTACCAGGAAAGCCTTGATGCTCAAGTTGAAGAAATTGAACACGTACTGAAAAGATTGGGTGTTCGCCACTTGCGAATTTGCCAGACTCCTGAAGAACGCGAGAGAATCTGGTTCGCTCGCAAAAGCGCATTTGGCGCCATGGCACGGATCAGTCCCGCCTATTTTCAGGTAGATGGTACGGTGCCGAGATCTCGACTGGTAGAAACCCTGTCTGATATCAATACAATGTGTGCGGACCTCGACTTGCGTGTGGGATATGTCTTCCATGCCGGGGATGGCAACCTGCATCCGCTCATACCTTTTGACCCTGCGGATCAAGAAATGGAGCGGCGTGTTCACCAAGCAGGGGACGAGATCATGGCTATCTGTGTTTCCAAAGATGGCACGATTACCGGTGAACATGGCGTGGGTATAGAGAAGCGCAAATACATGTCGCTCATGTACACTGCCGATGAACTGACCGCGATGCATGAAATCAAAGAACTCTTCGATCCCCATGGGATATTAAATCCAGGGAAAATTTTTCCTGCGGATTTTCATCCTGGTGTCTCGAAGATAGACAAGGGATCTACCCATCCACTGCCATCTATTTTCACCCCGCAGGATGAAGAGGAAGCTGCTGGTGGTTTGAGAGCAGCGCAATCGCTTGGCCAACCCGTATTTCTCGGTAAACCTGCAGGAAGCATAAATCTGCCGGGTGATGCAACCATCCTGTCTACCAGCGCCTTTAGAAGCATTACAAAGCTCTCACCCGAGGATTTATATGTAGTTGTCGAAGGCGGGATGAGTCTCGCAGAGCTACAGGCCAGTTTAGCTGCTAGGGGGTTATGGACCCCTATCGCCTCCCCGTGGGGAGCCGAAGCTACCATTGGCGGAGTTGTTTCAGCTGCAATCAACAGCCCGTTTCAAATGCGATATGGATCAATCCGCGATCAGGTGCTGGGAATGAACGTAATCCTTCCAGATGGCAGGCGTTTACGTCTGGGGCGTCCCGTGATCAAGAATGTAGCCGGATATGACTTGGCAAAACTTTTCGTAGGCGCACATGGTACCTTGGGACTGATTACGAATGTGATGCTCAAGCTGACTGCCCTGCCGCGAGTCCGTCGCAGTTTGATCGTGTCTGTCCCGGACCTGGGGACCGGCCTCAAGCTTGGCGAATCTTTCCACCGAATCAGCCTGGTTACGTCGGCAATTTTGTTATGTCCGGGTTCCTTCGTGTCCGAATTACCGTCCAGCCCTTATCACCTGGTCTTCACAGTGGAGGGCTATGAACAGGATGTAGAGGCAGAGTTGCGGACGGCGCGTTCTATAGCTGATGGGATTGAGGTTGATGACTTCTCAGGAGTATGCCTGTGGGAACGATCATTAAACAGCACAGAATCCCATCTGCGGGTTGGCATCTCGCCCGGAAAGCTATTGGGGTTTATCCAGCAACACTCGGCAACTCTCGGTGAGACCTTTATTGCGGACCTTGCCAATGGAACAATATATATTGCACCGGCTCCACTGAATATGGTGTTGGCTTTACGAGAAACTGCGCTATCTTTGGATGGCTATGCAGCGGTTGTAAACGGGTCGCAGGATATGGAAATTGACCCCTGGGGATATTTCCCCGATGCACTACCGTTGATGTGCCAACTTAAGGCTCGCTGGGATCCGAAAGGAATTCTCAATCCAGGAGTTTTCTTGGTCTGACCTTAATCCAATTTGCTTCGAGGAATTATTAATGGTACGCCCCTCCATGTTGTCAGATAAAATCACCCACAAAGACATGACATTCATCTACACCGACATGGTGTAAAATAAATTCAGCACGTTATCAACCCATACACGCTCAAGGTACCTGATCCCCCGGATGGGAAGGTTCAAAGGCGAAGCCGGTGACTCTCACGAGAAGTCCGGCGCTGTCGCGCAACTGTA
>CAZLOC010000215.1:5256-6871 GCA_964560935.1 uncultured Anaerolineaceae bacterium
AAGCCAGGCCGCCCGCCTTGATCGGTCTCCACACCCCTCGCAGAAAGGAGGTGGAACGCGTTTAGGCACCTAAACCCTCCCCTCCCCTGTCACCTGCCCCGCACTTGTTGCGGGGGCGAGGCAGGGGATTTTGATTCCAACGGAGTTGCAAATTTGAACCGCCATGACGCCATGTTCGCCAAGGAATCAACCAAATCGCCAAGTCTTCTTGACTTCAGATAAAGAATCTTGGCGCGCTTAGCAAGCTTGGCGGTTAAAAAATGGAGTGAACCATGAAACGAAATATACCGATACTTTTTTTGACCCTGGGACTGCTGCTCTCGGCCTGCGGCCCTGAAGCGCCAGCCGTTCCCGCGTCGGATCAGGACCCCGAGCCTGCCGCCGTTACGGGAGCAGTTCCAGGTCTCGAACCCGAAATAACTGAAGAACCTGCGCCCGAAAAGATGACCTTTATAGATGATCTGGGCATTACAATCGAGTTGGAAGGGTATCCGCAGGCGATCGTATCCATTTCGGCATCCACCACCGAAATCCTGTTTGCCATCAGCGCCGGGGCCCAGGTGGTAGGGCGCGATGAGTATTCTTTGTACCCCGAGGAAGCCCTGAATGTCGCTAGCATTGGTGCAATGTGGGAAGAGTTACCAGCCGAAGCCATCCTGGCGCTGGAGCCGGACCTGGTGGTTGCGGCGCAAATCATCTCGGAAGACCAGGTGACAGCGCTGCGCGACCTGGGCCTGAACGTCTACTGGCAGGCCAACCCCACCACGTATGAGGAACTGTGGGAAAACCTGCGTGACTTCGCTCGCCTGACCGGCCACGAATCCGAGACCGAGACCCTGATCGCGGATCTGGATGCGCGCGTCGAAGCCGTGCAGGAGAAAATTGCTTCCGTATCTGAGCGCCCCTCGGTCTTCTACGAACTGGACGCGACTGACCCGTCCAACCCCTGGACGGCTGGCTCTGGAACCTTCATCGATTACATCATCGCCCAGGCCGGTGGGACCAATGCCGCCTCCGCGTTGCAGGGCGACTATGCCCAGCTCAGTTCGGAACAATTGATCGCGGTTAACCCGGACATCATCTTGCTGGCGGATGCTCTCTATGGCACGACCCCGGAGAGCGTCGCCACGCGCCCCGGCTGGGACGTTATCACCGCGGTCAAGGAGAATGCGCTTTATCCCATCGACCCCAACATGATGAGCGTCCCCGGTCCGCGTCTGGTGGATGCGCTGGAAGAGACCGCCCGGCTCTTGCATCCTGAGCTATTTGAGTAGATTTGAAGTAGGAGGCTCAATATACTTTTGTCATTCTGAGCGACCGCAGGGAGTGACACTTGCACCGCACTGCGTTCGGTGCAGTGCAGGTGAGAATCCCTGCGCGGAGCGCAGGAGATCCTTCGGCTTCGCCTCAGGATGACATTTAATGTTTATTGAGCTTCCACTTGTTTCACTTTATGATCCGCCATCGACCTTACCTGCTGAACACCCTGCTCTTGCTCATCGCTTTTATCTTCAGCGTTGCGCTGGGGGCTGTGTTTATTCCCCCAGAAACCATCCTGCGTATCCTGGCCTCCCAGCTAGCGTGGTTGCATATCGATTCCGATTGGCCGGCATCA
>CAZLOC010000216.1:0-6867 GCA_964560935.1 uncultured Anaerolineaceae bacterium
AGGACCATTCTCAAAGGGGATGTCCCCAGTCCGCTCAACCCGCCAACTGGCTGCCGTTTTCATACACGTTGCCCGATTGCAGTAGAGCAGTGTGCACAAGAAGAACCCGCTTTTCAAGAAATGCAGATTGACCATTGGGTGGCTTGCTGGCTGGCAGAATAACAGCACTTGATTTGACTTTCCAAAGACGGGTGCAGTAAAACTGTACCCGTCTTCTTTTCTCGTTGATACTCCAGAGTATAATGAATTTATCCCGTCGTTCATTGAACCGAGGGCCTATGAACCGACTCTCTCCCCAAAAACGCCTCCATCCCCTTGCCTATCTCATGTTGGCTGTCCTGCTGATGTTCTCGTGTGCATTGCCGAGTTTGCCAACACAACAACCTGAACCAACCCCAACATCTGTTCAGCAGGAACCCCTGCCCCCGGTTCTTGCGGAAGTTTCGCCATTGGACGAAAGCCAACTGGGACTGGACCAGCCGATCACCTTCTATTTCAGCCAACCCATGGACAGCAATTCTGTCGAGGCGGCTCTTTTCGGACTTCCATCCGGCTCCCGCACCTGGAGCGACGACTCGACCCTGACGTTTACCCCCAACTCGTCCTACGAGGCGGATGCCGAGATAACGGTGGCAATCCTCACGTCCGCGAAAGCTGCGAACGGAATGCACCTCGCTGCCCCCATCACGCTGACGTACCGCACATCTTCATTGCTGCGTGCAATCAATTTCCTGCCCGAAGATGCCAGCCAGAATATCGACCCGAAAGCCGCTGTTGCTGTGACGTTCAACCAGCCTGTCGTGCCATTAGGCATAGAGAATGACCCTTCGACAGGCTCAGGGCAACGCCTGCCGGAAGCCTTATCGCTTGATCCTCCGGTGGCAGGGCGCGGCGAGTGGCTTTCGACCAGCACGTATGTCTTTTATCCCGAACCAGGCCTGGCGGGTGGTGAGACCTACACGGTCAACCTGAACACGGATTTGGTGAGCACAATCGGTGCAGCGCTGGATTTGGCAGGGAGTTCGCTTGCGTGGTCGTTCGAAACTGCTTTGCCGAGATTGGTTTCGGTGGAGCCTTCCAGTGAGCAGACGCTGGCGCTCGATCCCACCATCAAGTTGACGTTCAACCAGGCGATGGATCCGGCCAATGTAGAGAGTGGTTTTGCGTTTCTGGGTGAGGGCGTCCCTGTGGCTGGTGAAATCGCCTGGAACGATGACAAGACAGAAATGACATTTGAACCAGTCAAACCATTGGAGAGAAATTCGGCTTATACATTGAGCATTACCAAAGAGGTTACGGCTGCCAGTGGCACGCCGATAGCGCTGGAACAGCAGTTCGAGTATTTCACATACGGTGACTTTACTGTCAATGGCAGCGAGCCGGCAGAAGGGCAGGCCAAGGCGGAGAACGGCAATGTGCGCATTTTCTTCTCCGCGCCGCCTAAAGATGTTGATGATCTCGAAGATTACATCAGCCTGAGCCCGGAAATCTCAAATCAAGGGCTTTATCTTGATGGAACCACCTTGAACGTAAGTGGGTTTTATCTGCCCGAGAGCGAGTACACCCTGACCCTCTCTCCCGAATTGAGAGATAAGTGGGGGCAGCCGTTGGGCCAACCCTTCGAGCTCAACTTCCGTACGCCCGCTGCCACACCCAGCCTGAACGTGCCGTATTGGGGAAATGTCTATTTTGTGCGGCCAGACGAGCCGGTTTTGCGTGCCAATGCAACCAATATCCAGCGTGCGGACGTGGCGGTTGCGCCGATCACATTCAGTGATTTCCAACTCCTGACCGGGCCGGGTGGATATGACGCTCTGCAAACCTTTGCACCGCAAAACCCGGTGACGTATTCTCAAACCTATCGCCTGACGCCCAGCCGCAGCGAACCCATCACCCTGCCACTGGCGGAAGCGGACGAAGAACTTGCGCCGGGTTTTTATCATGTTAGAGCAGACTCGCCGCAATTGAACCAGGCCGTTGGTAGAACGGATTTCAACGTCAGCGTGCGGGCGGCTGGTTCTGGTGCACATACGTACCTGGTCGCGGCCAGCCATATCAATCTGACGTTCAAGATGGGTGCGACGGATGCGTTGCTGTGGGCCACCGATCTGCGCACGAACGCACCGGTCTCCGCGCCGTTCACAATTTACGATCCCGATGGGGTAACGGTTGTCAATGCACAGACGGATGCGCAAGGGCTGTGGCAGGGTGATTTCTCACCCCGGGACAACCCCGGTCAGACTTATACGGCTGTTTTGAGCGAGCCGGACCAGGAAGATTTTGGGGTGGCGCAATCTTCCTGGAGCAGCGGAGTTGCGCCCTGGGATTTTGGCATTTCCTTGAACCCCAGGCCACCGGAACCGGAAACTTATCTATACACGGATCGCCCCATTTATCGCCCCGGGCAAACGGTCTACTTCCGGGGCGTGGTGCGTCAGGCCTTTAACGGGCGTTACACCTTACCGGAGTTCTCGTCCGTTTCGCTGGAGTTGCATGACTACAATGGTCGTGTCATCCAAACCTTTGACCTTCCGCTCTCGCCCTATGGTACCTTCCATGGCGAGTACCAACTTTCCGATGAGGCGCAGCCCGGCTACTACTCGCTCAACAATGATGAATTGGACGCCCGTCTCTCTTTTGATGTGGCCGAGTACCGCAAGCCGGAGATCGAGCTGAACGTCGCTTTCGGGAAGGAACAGGTCAAAGCTGGCGAGCAGGTACGGGCTGAGTCTGAAGCGCAATATTATTTTGGCTCGCCCGCCGGGGATATAGACATCCAGTGGTACCTGTATGAGCAGTCCACTTATTTCTACCTGCCCGGTTACCAGACCGGTGTCATTGAGGATGATTGGCTGGTCCCGAACTGGGCCAAAGACGGCAACTATGGCCGGACGCTGGAAAGCGGCACAACGCGCACCAACCCGGATGGGACGCTAAGCCTGGACTTGCCTGATATCCCCGTCTCAGATGCGCCTCAAACCCTGACCCTGGAACTGACCGTGCAAGACGAGAGCGGATTCCCCGTCAGCGCGCGCGATGAAATGATCGTGCATACGGCGGATTTCTACATTGGCTTGCAGCCTGATCAGTGGGTGGGGCAGAGTGGCAAGGCCAGTGGCTTCGATGTATTAACCGCTGACTGGGAAACAAACACCAGCCCTTCAAAAGCATTGCAGGCTGAATTCAAGCAAGTGGAGTGGGTACGCAAAGACCCGCCGCCCGAAGATACTTTCGGAGTACCAACCTATGAGCCGATCTACACACTGGTGGGCAGCAGCAACCTCTCCACTGGCGCAGACGGTAAGGCGCGACTCTCCTTCACGCCCGAAGAGCCGGGCACGTACATGCTGGATGTCTTTGGCGGCGGGGCGCGCACGCAAATCTTGTTGTGGGTCACGGGCGGGGGTAACGCTGCCTGGCCCAGCCTGTTGAACGATCAGGTCAAGCTGACTGCTGACCAGGAAAAGTACCAGCCCGGTCAAACTGCAAATATTTTCATTCCCAATCCCTTTGGGGAACGTGCGCAGGCGCTGGTAACAGTGGAACGCGGAAAGGTGTTGAGCGCCGAAGTTCTGACGTTGGCTGCGACTGGCTCGACTTATTCCCTGGATCTGACAGATGACCATGCGCCCAATGTGTACGTGGCTGCCACGCTGCTTGGCCCTGATAACCAGTTCCGCCAGGGATATGTGACCGTGGAAGTCGAGCCAACAGCACAGGAATTACAGGTGGGGTTGACCGCCCAGCCGGAAATCAACGAGCCGCGCGGCGAAATGACCTTGCAGCTACGCGTCACCGATAGCGCAGGGGAGCCGGTCACAGGTGAATTCTCGCTCTCGGTTGTAGATAAAGCCGTGCTGGCTTTGGCTGACCCAAATTCCCCCGATATCCTGCCGGCATTCTATGGAAAACAATCACTAGGCGTGAGTACCGGCAATTCATTGGCGGTCTACAGCGGACGATTTGTGCTCCAGCCCCCGGGTCGTGGCGGTGGCGGTGGCGATGGCGTAGTACCTGTCCGTGAAGAATTCCCGGATACGGCCTACTGGAACCCGACCTTCCTCACCGACTCGGAAGGCTTGGGGCGGGTGACCGTGACCCTGCCTGACAGCCTGACCACCTGGTTCATCGAAACGCGCGGACTGACCCTCGATACGCGCGTTGGCCAGTCTGCGACCGAAGTGGTGACCACCAAGCCGCTGCTCGTCCGCCCGGTCACGCCGCGCTTCTTGGTGGCTGGCGACCACGTAGAACTGGCAGCTATCATCCACAACAATACAGGTGCAAGCCTGGGTGCGACCGTCACTTTGGATGCCAGCGGATTTACCCTGGATGACCCTGGTCAAGCCTCACAAACGGTGGATGTGCCTGCCAATGGCCGCGTGCGCGTGACTTGGTGGGGCACGGCTGACGACGCAGAGCAAGCCGATCTGGTTTTTACTGCCAACAGCAACGGTGGTGGCCAGGTCCTCAACGATGCCGCCAAACCGGCCCTCGGCCCATTGCCAATCCGTCAATATGTCGCACCACAGACCTTCCTTACTGCTGGCATGCTGACCGATGGGGGCAGGAGTCAGGAAATCATCAGCCTGCCGCGCAGCTTCTCGCCCACAGGCGGCAGGCTGGACCTGGAGATGTCGCCATCGCTAGCCGCCTCCCTGCTCAACAGCTTGGAAGCTTTGCCTGTGCCGTCGTGTACCTGTAACAATGAAGCGGTCCTGTCCTATTTCCTGCCCAATCTGGAGACCTATCGTGCTTTGCAGTCTTCCGGCATAGATAACCCTGTCCTGAAAGCACATCTTGATGATAGCCTGGATGACAGTATCACCGCGCTCGTCCGCAACCAGAATTCCGACGGCGGCTGGGGCTGGATCCGTGGGAGCGATTCCGACCCGTACATTTCAACATATGTGCTCTTTGGTCTGGGGCGCGCTCGTCTGGCGGGCGTCAGCGTCCCGGATGAAACCTTCGAGCGCGCGCACGAATTCTTGCGAGGTTATGCTCTGGCCGATCCCACGCTGGGAACCTTCCAGCCCTGGGAACTTGACCGCCTGACCTTCACATTCTTTGCTCTGGGACACACCAGTGGCCTGCAGGAAGCTGATTGGCCGATTCTCAATACCATGTACGATAAACGCGACCAACTCAGTCCCTGGGCGCAAGCGCTGCTGGCGCTCAACCTCGAAGCCACCTCCTCCAGCGACGCCCGCGCCCGTGACCTGATTTCCAACCTCGAAGCTACCGCCGTCCGCACGGGCAGCAGTTCCAACTGGGAGAGCGACTCCGGCTCCTGGCGCAATCCCGGCACGCCGCTCTACACCACGGCTGTTGTTGTCTATGCCCTGGCGCAGCGCGATCCCGCCGCGCCGGTGTTGATCGAAGCCGTCCGGTATCTTTCTTCCAATCGCAAGGCGGGTGGGCTGTGGGGTTCCACCTACGAAGATGCCTGGGTTATTCTGGCCCTCACCGAGGCCATGAAAGGCTTTGGCGAGTTGCAAGCCGATTTCACCTTTTCGGCCACCCTCAACGGCGCGCAACTGGCCAGCGGCGATGTCAGCGGCACCGAGATTTTTACCCCTGTCAGCGCCAGCGTCCCGCTCGAATATCTCTCGCCCGTTTCCCCTAACGCGCTCGTCATCAGCCGCGAATCCGGCTTGGGACGCCTGTACTATCGCGCCTCGCTGCTGCTCAATCGACCGGTCGAATCGGTGCAACCGCTAAATCGCGGCATGGACATCAGCCGTGCTTACTTTGATGGAACCTGTGTGGACGACACCGTCCTGAGCGGAGGGTTGAGTAGCGGAGCGTATCGAAACCCGCAATCAAAGGGCTGTCCGCCTCTCTCCACCCTCCAGCTTGCCCCCAATTCCAGGCTCACCACGCGCCTGACGTTGACCCTGCCAAACGACTCCTACTACGTCATGCTCGAAGACTACATCCCTGCAGGGACGGAGATCCTCAACCAAACTCTCAAGACTAGCCAGCAGGGCGAAGGCGGGACGGATGTACAGGTACTCTACAATCCGGACGATCCCTTCGCACGCGGTTGGGGTTGGTGGTACTTCAACGAGCCGCAGATCCGGGACGACCGCATCACCTGGACGGCCGATTACCTCCCCGCCGGGACCTACGAATTGACCTACACCCTCATCCCTACTTTAGCCGGTGAATTCTGCGTGCTGCCCGCGCACGCCTGGCAGGCCTTCTTCCCGGACGTGCAAGGCACAAGCGCGGGAACGATTTTTACGATAAAGCCTTAGGACATCAATATGTTGCTTTGTTTGAAAGCGTTGAACATCCGGCGGTTACGGTACATCTTATTTCTATACTGATTAAAGTTGAATAATGGTATTTCTGCTGGCTGTGGTTTGTGCATTTTCGTGGATAAAAATTGGAATTTGGCGGCAGAAAAGGGCCAAATTCCAAAATTTCTCTCCATTTTCTGACCGACAAAAAATGCTACTTTTGAACCTTGATTGGTATATCAATGTATTCCTGGCAAGTAACTGTTTGACTGTGTCAAATGTTCCCAGTATTCGTGCTTCCGATCCCAAAATTGGTATTGATTTATCAGATAATGGCCACTTGGCAGGTGTTGTTGAAAGGATTCCATCAGATGTTGAGGCAATTTATTTTGAATTCTTTCTTGACATACCTGAAGGTTCGGAAATAACGTTGTAATTTAAGTGGTTCTTTGAAGATACGCTGGTACAAGCCCATTCAGGCAACCACACAAGAGGATATACTATTGCAATGCTAGACCGGGATCCGGAAATAATTCAAAAATTTCCATCTGGTGCTTACAAGGTCGAAGTTTGGTTTCTAAACACGTTGATTGTTAGTAAAAAATTTTCTGTGGATTAGTAT
>CAZLOC010000217.1:0-6851 GCA_964560935.1 uncultured Anaerolineaceae bacterium
ATTCGGGAGCGATGGCATGCGCACCCATGAAGGTGATAGCGAGGTCCATCGGGGATTCGTCGTCGAGCGCCAGCAGGGCCTTGAGCAACCTTAATTCTGTTGCGGTTTGGAGGCCATAGCCGGTTTTGGCTTCGGCGGTGGTCGTGCCGGTGGCGAACATGCGCAACAGGCGCGGACGGGTCTGGGCGATGAGCGCTTCGATGCTGGCTGTGCGCGTGGCACGAACGGTGGAAATAATGCCGCCGCCTGCCGCTAGAATGTCAAGGTATTTCGCCCCTTCCAGCCGCATTTCGAACTCGCGAGCGCGGTCGCCGCCCCAGATCAGATGGGTGTGTGGGTCGACAAAGCCGGGCATGACCACACAGCCGGTGGCATCCAGACCAGGTTCGCCGGGATAAGCAGCGCGCAGTTCATCGGTCGGGCCGATAGCCACGATCTTCTCATCGCGGACGAGGACAGCGCCGTTTTCGATGATGCCGAGCGCGCCAAGTGTGCGTCCGCGCTGGGGGCCGCCTTTGAGGGTCAGGAGTTGGGTTGCGGAATGGATGAGCATGTTTACCTTCGCCGCCCGCCCTTACGGCGATTGCCTTGCCACTTTTTGGGTTGGCTTACCTGCGCCGACTTTGCTTCGCCCGCGGGCCGCTCAACGGTGGGATGCAGCATCTTCTGGTAGGTATCGTCCAACAGCATGGTGATGATGGGCAGTTCGTCTTCCTGTTCGGCCAGTTCGCGCGCCAGGGGGGTGAAACGCTGACTACGTTCGGTCTGCAGTTTGTCACGGTCGCGCAGGCGGGCTTCCAACAAGGCGGTCAGGCGCTCGGCAACCACGTTTGCCACATCTTCGTCGCTGGGGATGATGCGCTCCTCCAGTTCGATTTCATATTGTCTGGCGATGCGGTCGAGCATCACCTTTTCCATCGGGTTGACCAGCATGACGGCAACGCCCGTTGCGCCAGCGCGTCCCGTCCGCCCGGCGCGGTGGATGTAATTCTCAACTTCATCGGGCGGCTCGTACTGTATCACGTATGAGAGTTCGGGAATGTCCAATCCGCGGGCAGCCACATCGGTCGCGACCAGGAAGCGCAGAGTCCCTTTGCGGACACTTGCCAGCACATCCTCGCGCTGACCCTGCGAGAGCGCCGAGCTGATCTCGTCCGCGTCGTAGCCAAAACGCTGCAACACCACCGTGACGTAATGCACACGATCTTTGGTGTTGCAGAAGATGAGCGCATTATCGGGGTTTTCCACTTCGATCAGGCGGATCAGGCTGCGGTCTTTGTCCATGCCTTGGACTTTATAGTAGACATGGTCGACTTCCGTCACGTGGATGTGGTCACTGCTCAGGGTGATGAACTCCGGCTCACGGATGAATTCGCGCGCCGCCCGCATGACCGAATACGGAAAGGTGGCCGAGAACATGCAGGTGTTAACTGGGCGTTTTGGTAAATAGCGCTGCATCTCGCGCATGTCGGGGTAGAAGCCCATCGAGAGCATGCGGTCGGCCTCGTCGAATATCAGCATTTTCAGGTTGTCGAGTGAAAAGGTGCGTTTGAGCAAATGATCGAGCACACGTCCCGGAGTGCCGACCACAATGTGCGCGCCCTTCTTGAGCGCTTCGATCTGCGGACCGTATCCCACGCCGCCGTACACTGCTACGTTGCGCAAGCCCGCATCCGTGCAAATTGTCGTAGCCTCCTGCGAAACCTGTTTCGCCAGCTCGCGGGTCGGAACAAGGATAAGCGCCTGGCACTCATTGCGTTTGGGATCGAGACGTTCCAGCATGGGTAGCAGGAACGCGCCGGTCTTGCCGCTGCCTGTGCGCGCCTGGATCATCATATCCCGTTTAGCAAGAAGGTAGGGAATAGCCTGCGCCTGGACAGGCATGAGCTTCGTCCAGTTTGCACGTTTGGCAGCGTCTCTTAATGATTTAGGTAATTGTTCGAAGTCGATGGCGGGTAAAGGATTGCTTAATTCGTTTTTTGGGTTGTCCAAGATAGTCTCAATTCAATTATGTATTTCGATAGCTTATTTTACCCCGTTTGAAAATAAAACAGGCTCTCCCACCACGCGCACTGGCGGCATCTGGTAAACAAAGATCAGCATCTCCCGGTCCACCATGCTGGGCTGCCAGTCTTCGAAATCCGCTGCGATACTGACCACGCGTGCGCCAGGGCGTAACTCCCGTTCCAACTTTTTAGCCAGACGGGTAGTCTGTGTGGAAGTCAGGTAGACATAGACGACATCCGCGTTTTGAACATCTGCTTTGTAGAAATCCCCGCATCGCACCTGGACCATCTGCCTGCTACCGCTCAACCAGATCCGCAACCGCCCCAACGCGCACTGGACAGGCCCTATCTCGATGCCCACCGCACCCGCCCCGAACTCCCATGCAGCCATGAGCAGCACACGCCCATCGCCAGCGCCCAAATCATACAAGGTTTCACCAGGTTGTAACTTCGCCAACTGCAAGGCTTTGCGGATGCGCCTCTCCCGCGTCGGTACCCAGGGTACGCCATACAACGCCGGGACAATCAGCCAAAGTCCGCTTAGCAATACGAAAATGCCCGCTAGAGCAACCCACATCCATTGCAAAGGAGATAGCATGTCCATCATGTTTAGAGATTCTGCCGCAATTTGCGTAAAGCCAGCAATCCAAAGACGTTGAAAACCACAGTCAGCAGCGCCACAAAGAGAAAGCCGTACTGTCGATAAATGAAAGGCGCCAGGAAAGCGCCAATGGCGCGGCCCAGCGAATGACCGGCCAAGTTGAACGACATGACCGTCGCCCGCGCGCCGGGGAGGAGTTCCGTCATCATCGGCACGTGGCTGACCATCACGTACTCGAAGGTAATATAGAACAGGAACAATCCCACCAGCGCGCCAATCTCTGTCCGCCCGATGAAAGGCAGCAAGATCGCTGTTACAGCATTGGCCGACAATCCCCACGCAAGCGCGCGCGGCTTGCCAATGCGGTCGGTCAGCAAAGCCACCAATCCTTCGCCGCCCAATTCGGACAGTCCAATCACCGCCGAAGCGCCTGCCAGCGCAGCGATTTGCAGCCCAAATGAATCTTCCAGCCAGACCCCAAATATGAGATTGACCAATTCATTCGCGGCGCTGGCCCACAACGCAATCGAGATTCCCGCCAACGCAGGGATATTGCGCAACACGGCGCCAAAATTCGCCCAGGGATTACGCGCCGGGACATGGTTCGCATCCCGCCGCGGCGCCATCCACCAAATGACGGCAAACATACCCAACCCCAATACCGTCAATACTGGAAAGGGCGCAGACCAGCCAGAACGTGCAATCAAAAAACCTATCGCTGGCACACCGATAATGAACGAAAGCGACCAGCTCACTTCTGTGATTGCCAGCGCCAATCCGCGCCGCTGATAGGGAACTCGGTCGCCGAAATATGCTTGCATGGCCGGGTCGAACATGTACTTGCCCAACAAAGCCAGGATGAGCGCGGCCGTCAGCGTCCACAGCGATGGGGAAATCGCTACTAAAGCAACACCGAACGTAAACAAGGCGATGCCCACCAACATACCAAAGCGACGTCCACGCTGGTCTGATACGGAAGCGATGAACGGCACAAACGCCCCCACCAGCGAGCGCCCGGTCAACGCAAAGGACAGGGCTGTGATGTCCACGCCCAGGCCGCGCGCAAAGGTTCCCAAAAAGGGATACACCATGCGGTGCATGGTATTGAAGATGGTGCGCAGCACCATGATGATGAGCAGTTGGAAGCGCAGGCGCATTAATTAGTCTAACAAGTCTAGTTTGTTTGACAGGTCTTACAGGTCATCTGGAAGACTCAGTTCATAGGGCGCTGCATCTTCTTTTATTGTTTTGTCACGAGAACGAGCCAGATAGCCAATCAATGCATTGATTTGACGTTCGGTCATGTTCGCTTTCAAATATATTTCTTCGAACTTCTCTGAAGAAATATAATCTTGGTCAAGGGCCGCATACAATTGTGATTGCGTCTCAGATGTCGATCTTCGCGCATAGCCCAGAAATCGAATGAAATCCGCATCGGTTCCTGTGCCAAACCCCTCGGCAATATTGCTCATTACCGAAATCGCTGCACGCCGAATTTGATCACGCAAGGCAAAATCGCGGTTGAAATCGGGCCATTTTGTTGCCTCATAGACCAGCTTGACCATTTCACGCGCTGACTGCCACGCATGCATCTCCTCAAAACGTTTGAAAGTCGCCATATTAAGCTCCCGACTTGTCAGACTTGTCGGACCTACACGACAAAAAAACCTTCGTTAGAAAATATGCTGCCACCCATGCAAACACATTCAGCAAAACAAAGAAAATGATGATGTTCCACAGCCCGGAATTGAAGATCGGCGAGGGCGGCGGATGCATCACATTCGAGGCGGTCGAAAATACCACGCGCAGTGCAACAAAGAAAACCAAATTGGCCAGCGAAGTGAGCCAATCCACATGGATCAACCACAGCCCGATTTGCAGCAAGGCGCCGGTCACAGCAAAGATCAACGCCAGGCGAAAACGCGGCTCGGCCAGAAACAGTCCGTTCCAGTTGGCCTGCATGGCCCACAGTGAAAGCGGCAGGTAGGTCAGCCAGAAGACGATGCCTGTGCGTCCCAGCGCGGCCGACCAACGGTGAAATCCATTACGGCGCAGTACCAACCCGAGTAACCCAACCAAGGCCGCAGCCGCAAAGGCCAGTTCCGCGGCCAATACCCAGGCGCCATGCAGGTACACGATCTTGACATTGGAACCGAGCGATTGCTCTTCCGGTCCAAACAGAGCTAACACGGCGATCACCAGCACCGTGAGGAAAAACAGAATCAGGGGTGAAAAGCGTTTAAACATGGGGCGGATTGTACTCTAGATGAGCAGAAACAGTGTGTCGCGCCTGATACCGCTGAACAAAGGATGAACGAAGGTCGCTAACCCTGTTCTTCTTCGTTCATCTCCGGTTTACGGGGCCTGGATCTTGAACATCTTCTCAGCGAATGTTTCAGTTGGATCGGTCACGCGCAGGGTGATAGAGTAATTCCCACAATCCGCTGAATATACAAAATCGGTTGGTTTCTGAACACCCGCTACAGCGAAGTCGATAGTCTTATCGAGTGTGATTTCTTGTTCGTCTCCACTCACTTCCCAGTGATAAGTCACCGTGGCCGGGCCATTGGTGGTGATGGCTCCCTCGAAGGTAACCTCATTGGGAGTATCACAAGCAGTAAATGTGACCACCGCATCCACCGTAACCTTCGTGACCGATGCCATGGGCGGCTCGACGAGCGGAATGATATTCATGTTCCCGGCTGTATCCACCACATCGTAGGCCACCCAGCAAAAGTCGCCTGTATGTAGCGGATCCTGGATATACCACCAGGCAGTATCGACCGTTCGCCCCTTGATCTCGGATATCGCCCCAGCCGCTAAAGAACTGACCGCCTCCCACTCCTTCCCCGGCCCGTAGCGACAATGCACTCCTAGATTTTTCGGCCAGGCAATCGGCACATCCGGCGTGGATGTGAGCGTGGGCAAGGGTGTTTCAGTGGGCTGGGGCGTTCTGGTGGGTATCGCAAAGGTCGCTAACGGTGAAGGCTCGATCTCCGGAGCAGCAGGAGCCACGATATCTGACCAGTTACAAGCCAGCGCAGCCAACACCAAAACCAGGATAGAAAACAAACGTTTGGACATTCTTCCTCTATAGCTTTACTTCAACATCGGCATCTTGAGGCCGTGACGTTTGGCCGCTTCGATGGCGATTTCATAACCGGCATCCGCGTGGCGGACGATACCCAGGCCAGGATCGGTGGTCAGTACACGCTCCAAGCGCACCGCCGCTTCGGACGTGCCATCCGCCACGATGACCTGCCCGGCGTGCTGACTGTAGCCCATGCCCACGCCGCCGCCATGATGGAACGAGACCCAGGTTGCGCCGCCGACAGCGTTGATCAGCGCGTTCAAAATCGCCCAGTCAGAGACCGCATCGGTGCCGTCTTTCATGCCTTCCGTTTCGCGATTTGGGCTGGCAACCGAACCGGAGTCAAGATGGTCACGACCGATCACGATGGGAGCTTTTAGGGTTCCGTCCGCTACCATCTCGTTGAATTTGAGCCCCGCTTTGACACGCTCGCCATATCCCAGCCAGCAGATGCGCGCGGGCAATCCCTGGAATGGGGCTTTCTCCCTGGCCATCTTCAGCCAGCGGTGCAGATGCTCGTCTTCGGGAAAAAGTTCCATAATGGCTTCGTCGGTGCGGTAGATGTCATCCACCTCGCCGGAAAGCGCCACCCAGCGGAAGGGACCCTTGCCCTCGCAGAACAACGGGCGGATATACGCCGGGACAAAGCCGGGGAACTCGAAGGCGTCCGTCACGCCATAGTCATAAGCCTGCTGGCGGAGGTTGTTGCCATAGTCGAACACTTCCGCGCCCGCGCGCTGGAAATCCAGCATAGCCTGCACGTGTTTGGCCATCGAAGCCATGGCCATCTTTTTGTAACGTTCGGGTTCGGACTTGCGCAACTCGTCCGCGGCAGCAACTGATAGTCCAGAAGGAACGTACATCAAGGCCTCATGCGCGGAGGTCTGGTCGGTGACCACATCTGGCGTGACGCCGCGGGTAACCAGTTCCGCATAAATATCCGCCGCGTTGCCGATCAAGCCAACCGACTTGGGAACTTGCGCCTGCACCGCTTCCTCGACCAGCGTCATGGCCTCCTCGAGCGTGTCCACCACCGTATCCACGTAGCCAATTTCTAGGCGGCGTCTGGCGCGTTCGGGGTCCACTTCCACGATCAGGCCGACGCCCTCGTTCATCGTGATCGCCAGCGGCTGGGCGCCGCCCATGCCGCCGA
>CAZLOC010000218.1:0-6817 GCA_964560935.1 uncultured Anaerolineaceae bacterium
TGTTGTTCGTATACTTGGTCTCGGTATCGGCCGAAAATCCGTACACTGCAAATGCGTTTTTTGACGCATTTGCGGGTGTCGTATCATTCTATACGATTGGCATTGTCCTATGGGGGATCCCATACACAATTCTGATTGTGGGACTTTTGCTGTGGAGCATCAACAAGCCTGCTCCAATCATCTACAAGGTGTTCGTCTTTTCTCCCTTCTGGCTGTCGATTCTCACGGTAATTGAAATTGCGCTGATTTCATTCTTGCCCCCGCAAGCGCTATCCCTTGAAGACTTGATGGATTTTCTCTCGTACATACTAGTAGCCGTAATCCCAACTCTCATAATTGGCTATGGCTTTGTTGGAATGGGCGGCATCATTTATAAGGCCATGAGACACCTAAATTTGATAAGAACCGAGGGAGAGGCAAAATGAAGATCGCAGTCACCGGGGCTTATTCGTATTCGGGAAAGTACATTACCCGCCGCCTGCTGGCACGCGGCGAGGAAGTCATCACGCTGACCGGCCATCCAAACCGCCCCGATCCGTTCGGCGGCAGGGTAAAGACATATCCGCTGGACTTCAACGACGAAAAAGAGCTAGCTAACTCGCTGCAGGGTGTGCACACGTTTTTCAATACCTACTGGGTGCGCTTCGACCGGGGCGAGAACACCCAGCCGCGCGCTGTGGAGAGCACCCGCAAGCTGGTGCAGGCGGCAGTCAGGGCGGGAGTGCAGCGCATCGTGCACATCAGCATCACTAACCCCTCGTCCGATTCGAACCTACCTTATTTCTGGGGCAAAGCCGCCAACGAGCAGGCCGTGATCGAGTCCGGCATTCCGTATGCCATTTTGCGTCCCACCGTGCTCTTCGGCGTGGAGGACATCCTGATCAACAACATCGCCTGGCTGCTACGGCGTTTCCCTTTTTTTGCCATCCCCGGCGACGGAAGCTATCGCTTGCAGCCTGTTTTTGTGGACGATCTGGCGGAACTGGCAGTAAATGCTGGTTACGCGCAAACCAACATTCTGTGTGACGCGGTTGGTCCGGACATTTTCACCTTCGAGGAAATGGTCCGTTTAATCGGTAAAACGCTCAGACTCAACCGGAGCCTGCTTCGAGTGCCCCCCAGATTGGCCCTGGCTGCGGCGCAGTTCCTGAGCACCTTCGTCGGCGATGTGTTGCTAACCCCGGAAGAGGTGGATGGACTGATGGCCAGCTTGTTGGTCTCCAGCGAGCCGCCACTTTGCAAAACACATTTGGGGGATTGGTTGGAAGAAAACAAAGAAAACATAGGGGCGCATTACGCGTCTGAGTTGAAGAGGCACTACTGATAAAAAAGCACCCCGCCTCCAGAGATTGTGGCGCTTTCTGTTCAACCGCGCAGCAAATCCAGGACTTTGGGCCTGAGTGCGGCGTTACAGGCCAAAGCCTCTCCGTATGTGTGACCCGCCTCCCCCTGCCAACTACCAAAGAAACCTCCCGCTTCACGAAAGATAACCGGAAACGGAGCACAATCCCACGGATTCATGTAGGGATCAAACATGGCTTCAGCACGGCCTGTGGCAACCAGCAGGTAACCGTAGGCATCACTCCAGCCGCGCATCATGTAGACTGCATCGGAGAGGCGATCGAATAGACCTGGTTGCCGACGCGTGAAGTTCTTATAGCTGGTGAAGCAGATACAGGCCCTTTCGAAGGAGTCCACATTTGAAACGCGAGCAGGACGGCCGTTCCACCAACAACCAAGTCCATCCGCGGCGCACAGCATCTCATCTAGAGCCGGGAAATAGGCCGCTCCCACGCGGATAACCCCTTCGATCTCCAGGCCAATCAACACGCCATAAAGCGGTACCCCGCGCATGAAAGACTTGGTGCCGTCAATCGGGTCGACGAACCAACGGAAGGGCTTGCCCTGCCCGGCCGATTCACCGTATTCCTCGCCCACAATTGCGTGGTCCGGATAGGTGCGTTCAATCTCTCCACGGATCAGTTCTTCGGCGGCGCGATCGGCGGCTGTGACAGGAGTATCATCTGCCTTGTAATCAGGTCGAACGCCGGTCTGGTAATAGCCGAGCGTAAGCCGTCCAGCGCGATAGGCCAGGTCAGTGGTGAAGTCGAAGTAGCTTTTTAGATTCATGGCCGCGATTATACTCCGCCCCTGCTAATTGAAAAGTTAGAATGGCAGCGTTACGCCAATCAGTTTCAACCCGGCATAAATGTTAAGCAGACCAACAACTGCCGGCCAGGGAGCGCGCTTGGCAAGTTCCAGCAGGACATCCCAAAAAGACGCGGCTCTCAGTGCAACACCATTTGTAGTGGGCTTGAGCACGCCAAACCAGACGAGCAAGGAGATAATCTCCATACCCACACCAACAATGATTAGAAGATAACCAATTACGGTTTGCATAGACACCTCCAAGAATGAAACAAATCAAATCTTAAGTGCAAGTATAGAACAACATGAACTCGAAAGCAACCTTCTGTTTGGTCGAATTTAGTAACCATATCTTCTTCCATATTGGGAGTTGCATATTTGAAATTGGAGTTGTATACTCTAATTACCAAATAGTTTTTTACAAACAAGGAGGTTGTATGCCCCACCGTCATTCTATCCTGTGTATTATCCCGCCGTACATGCTGCACGAAATCGTTATGAATGGTTCCCCTGAACAGCGCGATTTTGCATTGCGTAGCATCACCATATCCGAGCAACTCCGTGCACACCGGCGCACAGCACTGGAAGTGATGTCCTTCATGGGGGCACGCCCAGTAAGAGCGGGCAAGAAGCGAATCGTGTATGATGCAAAAAATGGCTCCAAGCTGCCAGGCGCCGAAGTGCGGCAAGAAGGGGACGATCCTGTTTCTGACCCGGCAGTCAACGAGGCCTACGATGGTTCCGGAATCACCTATGATCTGTTCTTCGATGTCTATGGACGAGATTCGATCGACGGCAACGGCTTGCGATTGGATTCGACTGTACATTATCAGAAGGGCTACGACAACGCTTTTTGGAACGGGCAACAGATGGTCTACGGCGATGGCGACGAGGATTTACCCGAATCCGAGCGTATGTTCAACCGCTTTACCAGCGCGCTGGACGTGATCGGCCACGAACTAACCCATGGTGTTACTTCATACGAAGCTAACCTGGCTTATTGGGACCAGCCTGGAGCGCTGAACGAATCGATGTCGGATGTGTTCGGATCGCTGGTGAAACAATACCAGCGCCAGCAGTCCGCTGCAAACGCGGACTGGATCATCGGCGAAGGGTTGTTCACAGCCAACGTCAATGGCATAGGCATTCGCTCGATGAAGGCGCCAGGTACAGCCTACGATGATCCAGTGCTCGGTAAGGACCCGCAACCAGCCCATATGAAGGATTATGTCAACACCATCGAAGACAACGGCGGTGTACATATCAACTCCGGAATTCCTAACCGCGCTTTCTACGCGACAGCAGTGGAGCTGGGTGGTTTTGCCTGGGAAAAAGCAGGGCAGATCTGGTACAAAACCCTCACCGATAAACTCGCCGAGCGTTCGAATTTCCAGGACGCAGCCAACCTGACCTTCGAGACCGCAGGTGAGCTATTTGGCGCAGGCAGCCTGGAGCAGCAAGCCGTGCGGACCGGATGGTCAGAAGTTGGTATCGCTGCTGGAGCCGGAACAGGAGAAAACGGAACAGGCGGAACTGGAAGCGGTGACGGTTGCTTTACCGCAGTACTTCGAGCGATCGGCCTGGCAAAATAAACAGCAAAGGAAGTCCCTATGACAAAAATTTTCTTCGAGCGCACTGGTGGGTTCATGGGCAGGAAGGTCAACGCAACCATCGACCTGGACGATCTGCCCGATGAGCAAGCCGAATTACTGGATGATCTGCTGGATGATGCGGATTTCTTCGAGTTACCGGCTGACCTGACCAGGCCTGCCATGCCGGACGCGTTTACATACAACATTACCGTCAGCAGCGATGAAAGGCAGCATAGCGTGCGCGTCAGCGATGCGACGGCGCCGGATGACTTGCGTCCGCTGCTGGAAGAGTTGAGCAGGCAAGCGCGGATGCGACGATAGTGAAAGGGGCTGTCTAAAAAGTAGGCAGCCCCTTTTTTATCTCCCGCTTGTGGGCTAATTTAGATGTTTTTTTGGTCTGCAATCCACAGATCGGAGCAATTTAACGGCATTTTCTCCCACTTCGGGCTGTCCAAAAAGGAAAAAGCAGGCTTTTTGGACAGCCTGTTTTTGTTCATACTGGGTAAAAAAACTTTAACTAAGGTACAGGGATCGACAACGATGTGTCAGGCCAGGCTCCGTTTATAAAAGAGGCCATGTAAGAACGGAGCACGGTAAAGTCTACATCCCAGACAAAAGTATATCCCAGCACAGGGTCTTGAACACGTGTTCCTTGAAAGAGTTCTTCCGGGAAATTGACATACGCGACCTTCTGCGGATCGAGCTTGGCTGCCAGACACGTCAACTGAGTGATCTGTACCGGGTCAAGGTCGGTGTAAACCGAGTTTTGAAAGGCGTTTACGAGCTCAGGCAGCTCGGGCAATATTGCCGGGCTTAGTAGCCTGGCTCCCAGTGCCTGAAGAATAATGGTTTGAACATTCGTGCGTTCGATATCGCCATTTGGCCGTAACCGCGCCAGAATTTGTGCTTGACGACCATTCAAATGGTGATTACCAGCCTCGAAGTACAAATCAGAATCATTTGAACCCTTTACGCGGCCATCAATCGTATAAGGCAGGTAGACGTCAATACCTCCCAGGGTATCGACGATGCGCACAAAGCTTTGCATATTGATCACGACCCCACTATCGACATGAACGCCAAAGTTGTGTTCCATTGCCACTTCCATCAGCCCTAAACCCTGGTTTGGGGCATTGTAATAACCAAAAGCCGGAGTGCCATAGGTGTAGGCCTGGTTGAGTTTTCCATGGGTAATGCCATGCGCTGCAATCCCGGGGATCTCGACATAAAGATCACGCTGAAAGGGCAGGACCATGATGCCCGGATTCACAAAATCCACGCGAACGAGGCGAATCGAATCGGCCAGACCAGCATAGTAGCTATCGGAACGGGAGTCGGTCCCGATCAAAACCAGGATCATTGTTGGCGGGCCACCACATACAGGAGTCGGGGTAGCGGTCGCACTCGCCGAGGGCGTGACCGGAATTTGCGTCGGCACATCCATGATACTCGCATGTTGCGTAGACGGTGGAGCAAGCAGCCTTTCACCCCAATCGTACATTGTCCGCCCGTCGAAGAGTAGGATCACCCCAAGGAACAGGCAGATCACGAAGACTATTCCAAGTGAATATAACAATAAAAAAAGGGTTCTACGAGACATAAACTAACTTTCCACCTGTTTATCTAACATAAAATCCCCCATCTCGCACCCTTACCCTGGTTCGAGCTAACATACACACAACATACGCATTACGAGTCTGCCTCGTTCAAATTGGCAGGTGGAAGCAATCCCTGCAGCAGGTCAGTTTCTTCTTTTTCAGATTTTATTTCCCCATCCAACCAGGCAGCCCGCAGTTGGCGTAGGATGTTTTTGTATTTTGGCCCCGGCGAGAGACCCATCTTTTTCAGATCGTGGCCGGTCGTCTTGGGCTTGATGTGTTGCCATTTCTCCAGATAATCCAGCAAAGCCTGCTTCGCTTCCCCTTTGGCAGAGAGCGAAAGAGCATAGACCGCAAACTCTGGCACGTCTTCGAGGCGGTCAACCCAGCCGCTAGGTTTAGAACCCTTCAGTGAGGGCAAATCAGCGCGCAGACTGGAGACGGCTAACAACAACTTGGTCAGCGCGGCGGGGAAACGCAGGCGACGCGAGAGAGCTTTTATCGTGGCGGGTTTAACGGAAGAGAGCCACAACAGCCAGGCCAGAGTCCGTTTTGGCGAGAGCAGGCCGGGAGCGGGGTACGAAGCGAATTCTTCATCCGTGGATGGCGAAAAATCAGAAGGGGGAGGCGGGAGTTCTGAGTGGATAGCTATCAACAATCCCAAATCTGCAAGGCGCACAAGCATTTCGAACCAGTTCGGCTCGTCGAGAATCAAATCCAGTTCGTGGCGTACACGCTCGGGCGAGAGCTTCTCGAGCATGGGCCGGGCTTCGTCCATCAATTGGCGGGTGCGCGATTCGATCACAAAGCCATAGCGCTGCTCGTAACGGACAGCACGCAGCATACGCGTGGGGTCGTCTACAAAAGAGAGCGAGTGCAGCACGCGCACATAGCCGCGCTCAAGGTCGGCCAGGCCGCCCCAGTAATCGTGCAATTCGCCATAGTGATGACCGTCGAGGCGCAAGGCCAGGGTGTTGATGGTGAAATCGCGGCGATGCAGGTCGAGCTTGATACTACCGCGCTCGACAGTCGGCAACGCGGTGGGATGTTCGTAGAACTCCGTGCGAGCAGAAATGAGATCGAGAAATTCGGGAAGCGGAGATTGGGAAACAGAGAATGATTTCTTCCCAAATTTCGATTCGCGCACATACCATTTCGCTGTCCCAAAACGGGTATGACTGGTCACACGTCCACCGTATCTTTTACCCAGCGCTTTTCCCAACGCAATTGCATCGCCTTCAATGACGATGTCGAAATCCAGGCCAGGGCGTTCGAGCAGCAAATCGCGTACAAAGCCACCTACAATATAGACTGCCATGCGTTGTTCGGAGGCCTGTGCAGCCACACACCGGATCAATTCCAGGTGGGCAGGTGGCAGGGCTGCTTCCAGGCGAGCCACCATGTTCCTAGCGCCCGTACGCGCAGCAGGGGGCGCAAGCGTCTTAAGCAGGTCGGTGCGGGTGACAATGCCAATCACTT
>CAZLOC010000219.1:0-6744 GCA_964560935.1 uncultured Anaerolineaceae bacterium
TCAATTTTTTAGTGCTTTTCACGATCTCGCTCGTGATTGCACAATCGTTACGCTAACCGGAAGGAAGCCGAAAAATGGGGATGGGCGCGTACGCGCCCATCCCCATTTTTCGGCATTTTTCTGCGAAGGCTTTAGCCTGAGCAGTCAACCTATTCATACCTCAGCGCTTCCACAGGCTCCAGGTTGGCCGCGCGGCTGGCGGGATAGATCCCGAAGAACAGGCCGACAGCAGCCGAGAAGAGCGTGGCCAGCAAAATTGCATCTCCCCCGACAATGGGCGTGAAATCAGTATTGGTGGCCGCCGCGATCTGGCCGACGATGTAGGCGATGAACCAGCCGAACAGAATACCGATGATCCCGCCGATCAGGCTGAGCAGGGAAGACTCGGTCAGGAACTGGATCAGGATATCGCGTTTGCGCGCGCCCAAGGCCTTACGCAGGCCGATCTCGCGCGTGCGTTCGGTGACCGAGACCAGCATGATATTCATGATGCCAATGCCGCCCACGAGCAGGGAAATCGCCGCGATGCCACCCAGAAAGATGGTCAGGATGCCCGTGATCGACTCAAAGGTAGTTAGCAAATCGCGTTGGGAGAAGACGGTGAAATCGTCCTCGCCAACAGGAGTGCGATGACGGGTGCGCAGGATTTGCGAAATCTCCTCGATGGCGATATCCACAGATTCGGCGTCCACCGTCTGGACCAGGATGATGTCCACACGGTCGGACGTGCTGCGGCGGATCAAACGGGTTTGCGCCGTGCTGAATGGCACGAACACCAAATTATCCTGGCTTCCAAAAGCCCCGCCGCCTTTCGACTCGAGCACACCTATCACTCGAAAAGGTTGTCCTTCGATGCGCACAGTTTCCCCGGTAATCCCATCACGGCGGCCAAAAAGATTATCGGCCACATCCGGCCCAAGCAGCACCACCGAAGCACGCCCCAGGATATGTTCCTCTGTAATATATTCACCCTCGGTCAGAAGGTAGTTCGTGACGGTAAAATATTCAGGCGTGGCTCCGACAATTTGGGTTGTGGTGAGCTCCCCGCCAAATGAAACTTCCGCGCTGCCTTGCAGGGCAGGCGCAACCGCCGCCACAGAGGGCGCCTGGAAAGGGTCGCCAATCGCCTGCGCGTCAGCGAGCGTCAAGGGCTTGGGATTACGGATAGTATCACTGAAATCACCACGGAAAATGAACAACAGGTTGGTGCCGATGCCGCTGATCGAACCGGTGATGGAGGCTTCCGCACCGCGGCCAACGGACAGCATGGCGATCACCGCCGCCACCCCGATGACAATCCCCAGCACAGTCAGCCCGGAACGCATCTTGTTGCCGTTCAGGCTTTCCAGCGCTTCAAAAATGGTCTGGGCCAGGTTCATGACTCACTCCCCTCCCCCGCCTCTTTCTGCACCTTAGCCCGCTTCCGCTTGACTGGCACAGGCTTTGGTTTGGGCTTGCTCTCATTCGATTCTTCATCCAGGTGACCATCGATCAGCCGGATCACTCGTCCGGTTTGCGCTGCAACGTTGGCATCGTGTGTCACGATGATGAGCGTGGTGCCGCGCTCTTTGTTGAGCGAAAGCAGCAAATCCATGATTTCCTGGCCGACCTTGGAATCCAGGTTCCCGGTCGGCTCGTCTGCCATGATGATGGCAGGGTTGTTGACAATCGCGCGCGCCACCGCTACGCGCTGCTGCTGGCCGCCGGAGAGTTCCGTCGGGCGGTGAGTGATCCGATCGCCCAGGCCAACCGATTCCAAAGCCGCTCTGGCGAGGTCGCGCCTCCCGTTGGTTATACCAGCATAACGCAGAGGTAACTCCACATTCGCCAGCGACGAGACGCGGGAAAGCAGGTTGAAACTCTGGAAGACAAAGCCCACTTTCTTATTGCGGATGACTGCCAGCTGGTCGTCCGTCAGGCTAGAAACCAGTTCGCCGTCTAGATAGTAGTCCCCTCCGCTGGGCCGGTCCAGGCAGCCGATCATATTCATCAAGGTCGATTTGCCCGAGCCCGACGGCCCCATAATGGCAACCACCTCGCCCCGTTCGATAGAGAACGAAACGCCGCACAGGGCGTGGACTTCGACCTCGCCCATTTTATAGACTTTGGTAATGCCGTTTACTTCGATTACGTTATCCATAGGGTTTACTGCGCAAAAGGTGGCCCGCTGCCGGTCAGGTCCGCAGTCGGGTTCAGGATGATCTGGTCACCTTCCTTCAAGTTGCCGCCGATTACCACGCTCATGGTATCGGACGACAAACCTAGTCGGATTTCCACTTTTTCCGGCTTACCCTCTGCGCCCATCACAAAGACGACACGACTGCCATCCACCAGGCGGACAGCGCGGTTGGGCACGAGTACGGCATCCTTGATCTCTTCCACCACAATATTGACCGCAGCCGTCATTCCAGGTTTGACCAATTCATCCGCGTCGGTCAATTCTACGGTGACTGTAAAGTTCACTACACCGCCTACGATCGTACCGGCCTGTGAAACTTTGATCACTTGTCCTTGATATTCTTTGCCTAAGATAGCATCGAAGGACAAGGTCACTGGTTGCCCGACCGTCACGCTGTTGATATCGACTTCCGAAAGCTCCACGTCCACCAACAGGCTGCTCAGGTCGTCCACGCGGAAAGCTGTTGTCCCGATGGAAACCTGGTCACCGGGAAGTAGATTGGCCTCGGTAACGGTGCCAGCAAAGGGGGCGGTCAGATGCGCAAGGTTGAGCGTGGCCTGGGCCGCATCCACGCGCGCCTGCGCGCCCGCCAGGTCATCCGCGTTGGGTCCATCTGCCAGACGCTCATAGGCGCGTTTGGCGTCCTCGTATTGGGCTTCCTTCAAGGCCAGATCAGCATCTGCCTTGGCGATTTCTTCTTCAGTGGCTGCGACTTTATAGGTTTTGGTCTTTGGCACATCCACCACGCCATAGGGAGTGACTTGCTTCACCAGATCCACCCGCGTCTTTCTAATCGGGTAGTTCAAGTAATTGCGATAATCATAAGCCTTTTCATAGGCATCTTCCGCAGCACGCAGGGCGATCCAGGCTTGCGCGCGGGCGGTATCCGAATCAAGCAACTCTTCCAATGCCTGTTGCGCGGACACCAGCTCCGCTTCAGCCAGGATGATGTTCTGCGGCAAGGATGTCTTAGACAGGGATGCGAGTACATCTCCAGCCTGCACCTGGTCGCCAATCTGCACATTGACATCATCCACCGTCCCGGTCGCTTGCCAGACCAATGTGGCCGTCTGCCGCGCACGGACGGTTCCCGTAGCCCCAACCGTTGCCGTCAAATTGCCGCGCTCAACGGTTGCCGTCTGGAACAACCCAGTCTGCTCCCCTCCGCCTGGGCGGAAAACCAAAAACAGCACAACAATTACTAAGATAATCCCCACCGGGATAATGATCTTCCTTCGTTTCTTGATGAACTCGATCATGAAATTAACCTCCAGAGAGAATACTCTGCCAACTTGTGATTTTACCTTACTCTGCTTGGAAATTTATATCAACAATGCGCTTTTTATACAGGAATCTTACATTCAGGAGTCACCAATTGATGGAAGAAGCCCGAAAATAAGGGGGGCGTGCGATCGCACGCCCCCCTTATTTTCGGGCCCTTTTCGCGAACTGAGCAAGTTTTACACTATTGGAATTGTGACACTTGTCGTCCACTTTGGTGACATCCGAGCCTGCCTGTCTCAATTAAGATTCGGTATTATCACAATAACTTTTTTAGCTTATCTATTCGATAAAACGGGGTGCGGGGTGTTCTGGGCGAGCTGCGCTCGCCCAGAACACCCCGCCTCCCCCTTCTTTTGAGAAGATACTCTTTATAGATATATATTGGAGGACCGTATGCAGGCTGTACCCAGTGAGTTCCTGGTCATCGACCGCAAGGAACGCGTCAACAAACCCTTCTTCGACCTCGATTTACGCGCTCCTGATGAACGCACCTGCGATTTCGACGGTGTAGTGATCGAATTCACCCCCGAACGAGCGATGGTACAGGCTGCACGCTGTATCCATTGCCCGGACCCAGCTCCTTGCATGCTGGCCTGCCCGGTGCACAATGACATCCCCTCCACCATGTGGCTGATCGAGCAGGGGCGATTCGTCGATGCGGCGGACCTGTACCACCAGACCAGCTCTCTCCCCGAAATCTGCGGACGCGTTTGCCCGCACGAAGTGCTGTGCCAGGGCTCCTGTGTGCTCAACAAACACCACGAGCCCGTCTTGTGCGGTGAGTTGGAAACCTTTGCAGTCGATTACAAGCGCCGCACGGAAGGGCGCATCATCCCGCTTGGTACGCCCACCGGCAAGAAAGTGGCCATCATCGGTGCGGGCCCGGCTGGTTTGGGCTGCGCAGACATCCTGGTCCAGATGGGACACGAGGTGACCATTTTCGAGTCCAAGCCTGCGCCCGGCGGCCTGTTGGTCTACGGCATCCCCAACTTCAAGCTCCCCAAAGATGTTTGGGCGGAAAAATGGGAGGAGTTCGAGCGCGCCGGGGTCAAGTTCGTCCCGAATACGTACATCGGTAAAGACAAGACCATAGACGATCTGTTCAAAAAGGACAAGTTCGACGCAGTCTTCATCGGCGCGGGTTCAGAAATCGACGCCAAGATGGAAGACACTCCGGGGACCGATCTACCGGGTGTTTACGAAGCCACGGATTTCCTGATCCGCGGCAATGTGAACCCCAGCCTGCTTCCGCCTGATATGCGGGAACCGCTCGAAGTCGGGGACCGCGTTGTGGTCATCGGCGGGGGGGATACCGCCTCCGACTGCCTGCGCACCGCGTTGCGTATGGGTTCCGATGAGGTGACCTGCCTGTACCGCCGCACTGAAAACGAAATGCCCGGCGGGGTAAAAGACCGCCAGATGGCAAGGGATGAAGGCGCCAAGTATCGCTTCCTGACCCAGCCTGTGAAGTTCATCGCGGGCGAAGACGGACGCCTGGCCGCCGTGGAATGCATCGAGATGAAATTGGGCGAACCGGACGCAAAAGGCCGCCGCCGCCCGGTGCCCGTGGAAAACTCCAACTTCAGCGTGGCCTGTGACACGGCCATCCTGGCGTTGGGCTACTGGCCTGACCCGATCCTCGGCAAGACCACGCCCGACCTGGAGACCCACAACTGGGGCCTGATCAAGACCGTTGACCCCGAAACCGGCGCAACCAGCCGCGAAGGCGTCTTCTCCGCGGGCGATTGCGTGACCGGCCCTGACCTGGTCGTGACCGCCATGCGCGGCGGGCGCAAGGCCGCTAAAGCAATTGACGCGTATTTGAAAAGCAAATAATAATTTCCCACCGTTGAGGGCAGCGGTGTCTGGAAACCGGGATGCGTTTGCGTCCCGGTTTCGCTTTAGATGTGATTTTCGACACATGACATCAAGGGGAGAAAATTGTATAGTTTTTATGTACGTTTCGTCACGTGTCCCAAGAGGATGTATATGTCCAGTTCCCCGATTTCTTCAAAAAAGCTTATCAGCCATCCCACTGCTATGGGCGCAGTGGTGCTATTGTGGGTTTGTTATACAGCCCTCCAGACGCTCTTTGTCACAGGTTATATTTCTGAACCATGGTCCGCCATAGCAGGCTTCGTCCCTGGAGTTATAGGAGTCTTAGTTCTCATTGCCGCTGGCTTTACACGGGAACAACTATTTCTACGAATAGCATCTTTATCTCGAAGAGGGCTCGTTGTCTTAGCAGGCATATTCCTGCTCGCCCTTGCTGTCGTACTGCCATTCGGCAGGTGGCAGGGTTGGAATTGGCTGGCCGCCCTGGTGTATGCTCCCGCCAGCGGCATCTCCCAAGAGCTTTTCTTCCGCGCGGTGCTCCTTCCCACGTTTCTACTGGCATTCAAGCGCCAATCGCGCCTCGCCCTGATCCTGCATTCGTTGCTCTTCGGTTTCTGGCATATCGGACCGCTCTTCTTGGGCGCGCCGATCTGGGCGGTTATCGCAGTAATGCTTGTCCCTTTTATATGCGGAATCGGATGGGGCTGGCAGGTACAGCGCGACAGAACTGTGCTGTGGGCTATGTTACAGCACAGCCTGATCTGGGTTATCGCCGGGCAGTTTCCCATGTCGGAGTGAGAAGGCCTTAACGATCCGGTTGAATCTGGAGGCAGAGAGTGATACCCAAAGAGGAATGGTTGAGAATTTTAGAAGCCTATAGTGTTCATATCTGGCCCGCTCAGATCGTTTTCTATCTCGCAGCCATTCTGCTCACGGGGTGGTTATTTATCAAACCTGGTCGTCCTTTGGACGCGTTCATGAAGCTTTATCTCTCAGTTGCATTCGCATGGAATGGCATTGCATGGTTTTTGATCCTTGCCAAAGATATGGCTGGTGATAGCTATGGAAACTACGTCTTCGGTTCTATTTTCATCCTTGTAGCGGCGGTATTTGCTGTCGATCTGATCAGGCAAAAGATGCAATTCTCTCCCCCTCCAGTTGGATGGCAAAGATATGCAACATTGACCCTGATACTATTGGTGTTGAGCTACCCTTTGTTCGGCATTGCATTCGGACATCGTTCTGAGAGGCTGATCTTTCCAGGCACCTTTCCATGCCCGACAACGGCGCTCGGCTTGCTCCTACTGACAACTGCTCTGCCACGGGTTGAAAAGGTCACCTACATCCTGTTGCTTTTCTGCGCGATTCCATTTACGCCGTTCATCCAAATTCTTCGCTACGGTGTCTACGAGGATGTGATCTTATTTACGAGCGGCGTCTTCAGT
>CAZLOC010000220.1:0-6735 GCA_964560935.1 uncultured Anaerolineaceae bacterium
CTGACCAAGCCGTTCAATCCTCGCGAGTTGGTGGCGCGCGTGAAGGCCATTTTGCGACGGGAACGAAAGGCGCCTGCGGACGCTCGCCCTATCTCTCTGGGTGATTTGACCATCGACCCTGCCCGCCGCGAAGCCCGCCTCGGGGAGCGGACCCTCGACCTGCGCACCCAGGAATTTGACCTGCTGCTCACCCTGGCGGAACAGCCGGGGCGCGTTTTCACCCGCGAGCAGTTGTTGCAACAGGCCTGGGGCTTTGACTATTACGGCCAGACCCGCACGGTGGACGTACACATTGTGCACCTGCGCAAGAAAATGGACGGCGGCTCGGTGAAAATTGAAACCATTACAGGTGTGGGGTACAAGTTGATCAGTTCCCCCTCTCCCTTTGGGAGAGGGGCCAGGGGTGAGGGGGGGTGAGTGCATGTTCACCTCTCTCCGTTCCCGTCTCTGGTTGAGCTATGCCATCCTGATCGTCACAGCCCTGGGAGTGATGGCTGTGGCGTTTGGCTTTTACCTGTGGCGCAACCCGCTGCTATATCGGCAAACCCTGGCTCGCCTGCGAACGGTGGAAACGGGCATCCTCAATCGTCAGGGCGATTTGTTCGGGCAATCCCTGTCGGTGGCGATGGACCGTGCGGCGAACGCATTCGAAGTGCGCATCCTGCTTTTCGATAAAAAAGGGAATTTGCTCAAGGATACAGACCCTACGCAGCCGGGAATTGATTTGCCCAGGAAGAGGCTCCTCAACCGTGAAAGCCCGACAGTGCGCGATGCGACTGGCAAACCCTGGTTGTATACGCGCCAGTCCTTGGAGGATGGCACCATCCTCATTGTTACCACCCCGCGCCTGCGTGTGCCGTTGATGAACATCCTGCAGGATGAATTATTGCCTATCCTGGTGCAAGGGGGTGGTATCGCCTTGCTGCTTTCTTTGGTGCTGGCCTTTGGTGTGGCGCGCTGGGTGGCCGATCCGCTCCAGGGGTTGGTGGCAGCTTCGCAGCATGTCCCTGTAGCTGAGACGGAACCTGTTTCGGAGCGTGGCCCGCGCGAAGTCCGTGAATTGACGCGCGCGTTCAACGCTATGATCGATCGTGTGCACAGCAGTCAAACCTCGCAGCACAATTTTGTGGCTAATGTCTCGCATGAGTTGAAGACTCCGCTTACATCTGTCCAGGGCTTTGCACAGGCCATTTTGGATGGCACTGCCAGCACACCTGACGAACAGAAGCAGGCTGCGGAAGTTATCTTCAAAGAGTCAGGTCGTATGCACCGCATGGTGCTGGATTTGCTTGATCTGGCCCGGCTGGATGCCGGCACGGCCGATCTAAAAATGACCCAGGTGGATATGCGCGTGTTGCTGGATAGCATAACGGGGAAATTTAGCTTGCAAGCGCAAAAAAGTGGGATCAGCTTGGTTTTGGACACACCGCTAGATCTTTCAACCCTGGTTGCTGATGGTGACAGGTTGGCGCAGGTTTTTACCAATCTGGTTGATAATGCGCTCAGGTACACACCTCCGGGCGGCAAGGTGACCTTGCAGGCAGGGTCAACCCAAACCGAGATGGAAATCCGTGTGGCTGATACCGGGTCGGGCATCCCGGCAGATGTGATCCCGCACATCTTTGAGCGCTTTTATCAGGCAGATCCGTCCCGCCCTGGGGGGGAAACCCATGGTGCCGGGTTGGGCCTTGCAATTGCGCATGAGATTGTGGCCGCACATAGTGGTAGAATTACGGTTCGCAGCCAGGAGGGGCTAGGGACGACCTTTAATGTTTTCCTGCCGCTGGCGAATAAGTAAATCTTTCGATTGTTTTTGCGAGTGGATTATCATTGTAATTTCTCCTCTCAATTCTCACTATGTTTTTTTCTTCTATCCAACATTTTTTAAAAAAGAAGAATCATTTTTTGTTGATTCCGGTTTTTCTTTATCTTCCTTTTATATTCCTGGGCTATGGGGCAGATAGTGATAGTTTTGAAACGCTCAGGACGGGCACAACTTTTATCAGAAATTTTGATTACATCCCATCCCGAAACCCGGGTTATTTGGTTTTTGAAGTAATTACATTTTTTGTTAACCTTGTTGGGGGAAGTATTGCCACGAATTTGACGGCCATCTTTATGTCGCTGATCTGTCTGCAAGGCTTCTATCAATTGTGCAAGACATTAGCAATCCCAAATCCTAAACTCCTGGTTCTTTCTGTTGCTTTGCATCCATACTATTGGGTGGCTTCCACAACCACAATGGACTATGTCTTTGCGTTGGGATTTTTATTTCTGGGCATTTCTTTTTTGCTTAGGAAAAAAGAAATATATGCCGGGGTTGCTTTTAGCCTCGCTATTGGGTGCCGCCTGACCACCGTTCTGCTCGTTATTCTTGCTCTCATTTTATTTATAGTAGCAAGAATCATAAGCCTTAAAGGCGCGGCCATATCTTTCTTAATTGCATGTATATTTGCTGTTATCTTTTATCTGCCTCCTCTTGATTTTGTGAAATGGAGATGGTGGCGGATCTTCAAGCCGGTCATGGGTGGAAGCGAGTATTGGTCGTTGATTCTTAGAGTTGGGAGGTTTGTTTACAAAAACATTGTGTTTTGGAGCGTTCCAGTGTTGTTGTTCCTGTTTGTGGTAGTCGTCCACCTATTGATCAAGAAAGTACACATAGAAAACAGCTTTTTCAAACTCATCGTAGTAAATTTCATGATCTTTCTTACATATGAAGGCTTGTTCTTTTTCGCTCCCCTCGATCCTTCCTACCTCCTGGTTGTTTTGCCTTTCTCTTTGATAATCATTGGGATACTCTTTCAAAATCAACGGAAAATCCTCATAGCGCTCTTGTCGCTTGTTTTTATTTCGAATTTCATCGTTCCTGGCTTTGCCAGGCCGGATGTGGAAAACTTTGCGACTGGAGCGAGTTATGGTTTGTGGCTGGAACCAGGATACCTGGTTGAAACAACCAGGGAAAGAATGAAAGTTATAGATTGTATGGATCTTAATTGCTACGAAAATAAAATACAAAATTGATCGGAACCTTTTAAATCTTATGGAGTTGCCTACTATATCCATTATTATTCCCTGCTACAACGAACAGACAACCATTCGTCAACTGTTGGAAGCTATCTACCACCAGACCTATCCGCGCGCGGAGATGGAAGTAGTGATTGCGGATGGCCTTTCGGAAGACGCCACGCGGGATGAAGTAGCAGCTTTTCAGCGCGAGTACCCTGATCTGGCTATTCACATTATAGATAATACCGCCCGTACTATCCCTTCGGCCATAAACTGTGCCATTCGAGCTTCGCGCGGCGGAACCATCATCCGCATGGATGCGCACTCTCGTCCTTACCCCGATTATGTGGAACGCTGCGTCTCTGCCTTGGATGCCGGCCTGGGCGATAACGTCGGCGGTGCGTGGGAGATCAAGCCAGGTGGCAAAAGCTGGATCGCTGCATCGATCGCTGTCGCTGCTGCGCAGCCACTGGGCGTGGGTGATGCAGGCTATCGCATCGGTGCCCGGGCTTCGGCGGTGGATACCGTCCCTTTTGGTGCGTTTCGTCGCACTTTGATTGACAAGGTTGGACTGTTTGACGAGTCCCTGCTCTCAAATGAAGACTACGAGTTCAATACGCGTATCCGCCGGTCCGGTGGGCGCGTTTGGCTGGACCCGGAAATTGTTACCGTTTATTATGCTCGTCCAACGCTGCAAGAGCTGGCGCGGCAATACTGGCGCTATGGCTACTGGAAATTCCGCATGCTACGTCGCTACCCGGATACACTGCGCTGGCGCCAGGCTTTGCCACCGTTGTTTGTTGCCAGTCTCATTGGGCTGCTCTTGCTCGCCTGGTGGCCGCTTGCAGTCTGGCTTCTGACGCTGGAATTGACAATATATGTCGCAGTGCTTTTGTTGGCAGGTGTGCTATCATCACTCCGCCAACGGAAAATATATCTTTTCATAGGACTACCGCTTTCCATCGCTACAATGCACCTGGCCTGGGGCGGTGGTTTCCTGTGGAGCATAATCATGTCAACATCGGAAAAAAATAGGAATGGCTAATCATCAGACTCCTCGATTGCGTCTCCGGCCAAGCGAGCATCGTGGGCTTTTGTTCATCGGCGATTTGCTGATGGCTATCGTTTCTGATTTTGCAGCGATTTATACTTGGAGGGAATATCAGCGCTACATATTGTTTGCGGACGATCTCAAGCCAAAAGTCGTTGAGCAGTTGCTACAAAACATCAATATCCCGGTTTGGTTTTATCTATTACCGATTGCCTGGCTTTTATTGATGATTGAACTTTATGAGCCTCATACTGCTGCAAATTGGCGAAAAACTGTAAGGGGAATAGCAATTGCTGCATTTGTAGGGCTTGTGATTTATTCTTTGGTTTTTATTATTCAGAAAGAACAAACTGGTTTGCCCCGTATTGGTGTCGGGGCTTTCCTGCTTTATTCTTCTTTGCTGACCTTGCTGTGGCGTTCACTTTATATCCGTTTCTATTCATCTTCAGGACAATTGCGCCGCATTCTGGTCGTCGGCGCTGGAAAAGCCGGTCATACGCTGGCCGAAGTTTTTCTTTCTCAAACCCCACCTCCGTTCAATTTGGTTGGCTTTATCGATGATGATCCCCAGAAATTGGGCCAGTCGGTTTTTGATTTTCCTGTCATCAGTCAAAGCTTTGAATTGTTAGATCTTATCGACACGCATAAAATATCAGATATTGTTGTTGCAGTAAGTGGCAGGATGCAGGGGACGACGTTTCAGACAATCTTGGACGCGCAAGAGCAAGGTGTGGAAATTGCTCGTATGCCCACGCTCTACGAAGAAATGACCGGACGTGTCCCGATTCATCATCTTGAATCGGATTGGGTGATCCGGTCTTTTGTCGATGAGGCGCGCGTCAGTGGGATGTATCTGCTGGTCAAGCGTTTGATTGACATCCTGGGCGGGTTGATTGGGCTGACCATCTTTATCGTTATCTTTCCCTTTACTGCGATGGCTACCCTTATTGATAGTGGCCTTCCAATTTTTTATTCACAAGTACGGTCGGGTAAAGGCGGGCAAGTGTTCAAGATTTACAAGATCCGGACCATGCGCCAGGATGCTGAAGCCGATGGACAGGCACGCCTGGCTGAGAAAAACGATCCGCGTGTAACCATTGTAGGTAATTTCCTGCGTCGTACCCGTTTGGACGAGTTTCCCCAGTTTTGGAATGTGCTGCGTGGCGAGGTCAGTTTGGTGGGACCGCGCGCTGAACGTCCTGAGTTGGTTGATGCTTTTCAGAAACAGATCCCGTTCTACCGGGCGCGGTTATTGGTCAAACCCGGCCTGACGGGCTGGGCGCAGATCAATTACGGATATGTCTCGACAGTGGGTGATACCGCCGTCAAACTCGAGTATGATTTGTATTACATCAAGCATCGGACCATAGGAATGGATTTGACCATTATTTTGCGTACTCTCGGTACGATGCTGTCTGGAAAAGGCCGGTAGCATGTCGCGTTATCTGGTTACCGGTGGGGCCGGTTTCATCGGCTCCCATCTTGTGCATACATTGCTCGATCAGGGCGCGGATGTACGTGTCTTGGACAATTTCTCGACCGGGAAACGAGAAAACCTGTCGGGTCTGGCTGGCAGGTTGGATGTCCTGGAAGGAGACGTGCGGGATCAGGCTGCGGTGGAGAAGGCTGTTCGGGATGTGGACATTGTCTTCCACCAGGCAGCCTTTGTATCTGTCCCAGAATCTATGCAGAAGCCTCAAATCTGTTTCGATGTCAATGTAACGGCGACCGTTGCTCTATTCGACGCTGCCCGGGCGGCAGGTGTGCAGCGTGTTGTGGTTGCTTCCAGCGCAGCGGTGTATGGCGAATCGGATGCCTTGCCCTTGAAGGAAACCACCCAGACACAATCGCTCTCTCCTTATGCAGCTTCGAAACGGACGATTGAGGTCTATGCCCAGTTGTATACGCAAGCACTTGGTTTGGACGTAGTGGCGCTGCGTTACTTTAACGTGTATGGACCCCGCCAGCGACCGGACTCGATGTATGCTGCCGCTGTTCCGATCTTTGTCCGCCGCTTGCTGGATGGTAAACCTGTGACAATCTTTGGAGATGGCGGCCAGACGCGCGATTTAATAAATATACGAGATGTTGTGCGCGCCAACCTGATTGCCGCGGAACATCCCAATGCCCCCGGGCAGGTCTTCAACGTGTGCACGGGGCAAGAGACGCGCATATTGGATTTACTCGAAGTATTATTCGATTTATTCCCCGATGTGCAGGAGCCGGTCTTTGTCGACCCGCGTTCGGGCGATATCTATCGTTCGGTGGGCAGCGCGGAGTTCATTGCACAGACGTTAGGTTTTAGGGCTGAAGTTAATTTAGAAGAAGGCTTAAAGGAGACGGTCGCATGGATGCAGGCATAGCGCCGCGACCGCGCGTTCATATCCGCAATCGCTACGTGCTCCTGGGGGATCTGGCGCTGATCATCGTTTCAGTGATGGGCAGTTTTGCCCTGCGCCTGGATGTAGGGCAGTTGCCGTTCTACTTCCCGGCGATTTTGATCATGATGGCCGTCGCCTTACTGGCCAAGGTGCCGGTCTATTATGCCTTCGGGTTGTATCGCCGTTTGTGGGTTTACGCCAGTACAAATGAATTGCGACTGATCACCGTTGCGGTCACTACGGCCTCGGTGGTGACATCCGGGCTGATGCTTTTATTGATCAGTTTCGGTTGGATCC
>CAZLOC010000221.1:0-3631 GCA_964560935.1 uncultured Anaerolineaceae bacterium
CATACATATTTGTCATAAAGCTGTCTCCACAGGGCTGACGATGGACCGTAGACCGTTGACCACGGTCTGCTGTCCACTGTCCACGGTCCGATTGCCGCCGATCACGATTGCATCATATTGGTTTACTGACATAGATAATTCCTATTATTCGGCAATGTATGTATAATCACAATTACTCTTAAATCAAACAGGTGCGGAATGCCAAATCTCTACTCGCTCTTTTGTTTTGGTTCAATCGCTTTAGCCATCTTTGCGGCTGGATTTTTGCTTGGATACGCCATCAGGACTAACTATCGTTACAGGCTGATCCTAAATCAAAATCGAGGCGAGGCATCTGTCCGAAATCTTATTGTTTCTAATTTTGGACCACCAAATTTTCACGTATTGAACAACATAACGATTCCGTTTCAAGATGGAACTACTCAAATCGATCACATTCTGATTTCAACCAAGGGTATTTTTGTTATTGAGACAAAACACTACTCAGGTTGGATTTTTGCTAATGCAAAGTCGAAACAATGGACTCAAGTAATTTATCGGATAAAAAGTCAATTTCAGAATCCTCTACATCAAAACTACAAACATGTAAAAGCAATTCAGGAATTATTTGAATTCCTTCCGAAAGAACAAATACACTCAATAGTTGTTTTTAGCGGCAAGGCTGTTTTCAAATCTCCTATACCGAAAGACGTCGTTTATCTCAACCAATTAGTTAGCCATTTGAATACTTTTCAAGATGATGTCATTTCGGAAAATCGTCTCCAATTTTGTGTTGGGCGACTAGAATGTAAACGATTTGAAGCAACAAAAAAGACAGATTTGCATCATCAAGCCTATCTCACCAAGAAGTTTGGCAGTTAGCAAGTCTTACATCATTCGTCAATTCATCTTCCACTCCGGCTCAAATCTCAATTTCTGTACCAAGTGCAGCTTCCACACTATTCCCTTGTGCAAACAAACTCTTGAACCACCAGATAGAATTCGCTTTTGTCTCTGCGCCTGCGTTATCTATACCAAAAATATCTTCGGCAAACTCTCCTATATCCTCAACGCACCAGTCGTAGCGATAGTACGCCAGCGCAAGTGGATCAATTTCGGTTTCGCCATATCCTTCGAAGAACAATTGCTCCCACCTTCCACCCGAAATATCGTTAAAAATGCTTCCCATGACAAACAACAGGTCACGCTCCTTGGGAGCAAGCATGGTCTCATCCCAATCCACGATAAAGATTTTGTCGTCATCGCTGAGCAACAGGTTGGCGGTGTGGATGTCCGCGTGGCAAAGGACGAATTCCAGATCTGTTTCCCGCATCCTTTTCGCCAGGGCTTCTGTCCGTTCAAGGATGGTCGAAATCGTCCCGTAGTTTTCCAGCCAGAACTCAGCCAGTTCCTTTTGAAACGGATCATTGTATTTACGTGTCTTGACCTGCGCGTGGAGTTCTTTGTCGAATGCAAGCTGTTTCGGGATAAACGTCTCGCGCTTGATCTGGCTTAAAAGTTCAGGCGTCGGTTTCGTAGTATGAAGCCGTTTCAGTACCGAACCGAATTCGACCCAATGCACGTCTGACATGCCGACATCCATCACGCGCTTCCCCGTGATGAAGGGATACAGGATGAAGTAGAAATCGTTCGCGATTGCCCAGGCTTCCCCATCCTTCGTCGGAAGCGGAGCCATCACCTGCTGGATGCCCTGCTCCTTGAGAAAGCGCGGGATCAGAATCCCGGCCGGGTTTGGAATCTCCTTCCTGAGCTTGAGAAAATAGACGCCGTTCTCGGCCTCCACGCGATATGACCAAGCGGACGAATCCAGGCCGAGAGGCAGAAACTTTACCCCAACTGCGGGAATCGAAAAGTTATCTCGCAAAGTCGAGATGATACGATCATCGGAAATGTTGGGCTTTTCAATCACGCAGATTGCCTCCTACTTTTACTGGGAAGATTCGGAATCCGCAGAGTTTCGGAATTAAACCGCGAAGCGCGCTAAGATCGCGAAGAAAAACCTATTATGACTTTGCGTACTTTGCGGTTGGTAATCCTGTTTATCCTCGTTCATCCCTGGTCATTTCCTCTTCCACTCTGGTTCATAAAATGGCAACTTAACAACACGGGCCGGCGCGTGCTGACGATGGTGCTCCACCGTGATCTCCATTCTCACGTTCGTTCCAACCTCGTAGTATGGCTTCTGCAAATGCGCCAGCGCGATGTACTTCTTCAGCAACGGCGACCAGGTGGACGTAGAGACATAGCCTACCTGGACATTCCCGACCAGCACCGGCAGGCTCCCCCGCACAGCCATGCCGGGAATCTGCGGCGGCAAACCAACAGACTTATAGATTTTCTCCATCCCATCCCAATTGACTTCAAGTCCCACCATCTTCCACGCTGAGCCTTCGCGCTTCTCTTTTTCAAGCGCGCGGCGACCGACGAAATAACCGGGCTTATCGAGCGCGACCGTCCAGCCCAGCCCCAGCTCGAACGGCGACGACTTCTGCGCCTCGATCCAGGCGTGGCTCGCCGCGGTGTAATCCACCTCGATCATGAACAGGCCCGCCTCCACGCGCGCCATGTCCATTGCCAGGATGCCCACGGGCGTGATGCCGTAATCGTGCCCCGCCGCCATCAACGCGTCCCAGACGGGCAACGCATCCGACGCATTCATCCAGATCTCGTAGCCCAGGTCGCCCGTGTAGCCCGTCCTGGAGATGGTGACGGGGATGACCGCTAGCTTGTTCTGCATCAGACGGAAATACTTCAACTCATCCACGGGACTCTCGCAACAACGGTTCAAAACGGACATTGAATTTGGTCCCTGTAAACTGAGCGCGGCTACGCCCTCAGTGACTTCTGTGATCTCTACGTCCAGGCCGACGGCGTTCATCGCAAGCCAGCGCAGGCTAGGGTCCGCGCAGGTGAGGCGGTACGTCGATTCGTCCAGCCGCGAGACGGTGCCATCGTCGATCAGCTTGCCGTCCTCGTCGCACCAGCCCGTGTAATAGACCTGCCCGACCTGCAATTTGTCGATATCGCGCGTGACCACTCGGTTGAGCAGCCGCGCCGCGTCGCGTCCCCGGACGAGGTACTTCATCAGCGGCGAGACATCGATCAGCGCCGCGGCATTGCGGATCGCCCAATACTCGCGGTCGAGCGACGACTCGTACGAGCCCGCCACGAGATACCCCGCCCAGCGCCGCAAGTTTTGGGGTGTGCAGAGGGGGGCAGTTCGCTCGTGGAAGGGAGTTCTTTTTAATTCAAGCATAAGTTCCCTTAATCTTCTCAGCAATATCATCTCTTACGTATTTAGGCAAATCTAGCCAACGATCATGGTTGTATGGATTGCCAAAATTAGGGTCTTCGAACATCCTCCCGCCAAACCTTACAGCGCGCTCATACCTCGGGACGGCCCACCAATGAATATGAGGATTGGGAGGATTTTCTCGATAAGAGTGGTTCATGTAACATGACCAGTTGAACATAGTCGCGTTAAATGCAGACCTAATAGTCACTTCAACGCACTTTATTACATTTAGGAAATCACGTAATTCATCTTCGGTCAAGTCTGCCAGATCACCAGCGTGTCGTTTTAGATGAATAACACACCTGCCAAGCAAACTCTGGTTTGGCGCAAGGCAAA
>CAZLOC010000221.1:3731-6732 GCA_964560935.1 uncultured Anaerolineaceae bacterium
TCCTGGCTTTCTGCCACCAAAACCGCCTGCGCCAAACCCTGCTGATCGTTCCAAAAATAGTAGGCGCATAACCTGTCTTTTACGCAATCGGTTGGTGAAACAATCCACAGGGTTCCTGTTGACAATTCAAATTCCTTGACTTCCTTGACAGGCTCCTCCCCAACTGAAAGGGGACCATCGGGAAATTCCACTAAGAACTGGGTTTCAGGACTTACAAAATAACGCCCCTGCTCTTGAAAACCTATCGTTTCCATTACTGCCTTGATTTTGCTCCGTTTGGCGAAATGAACGTTGACCAAATCCAGGTCTTTTGAAACGTATTTTTCGCTGCTGAAAAAAGATACCGCGCTGCCACCCGAAAGCACGACCCTGACCCCTTCTCTTTGTAAAGAATCTTGAATGTATGCTGCCAGTTCAACCCGGCTCATATCTGCAATCTGCTTCATAATGTTTTGCCCCGTGCTCGTGGCCTGCGCCTGTTCATTGTCAATTCTTCCCTGTCGGTCTCAGGGTAAAAGGATAACGCCTTTTCCAGCAAAGCTTTCAACTCATTCAAAAATGGATAACGCGGGTTGAAAACATAAGGTCGCGTTCTTCCCACCTCGCGACTCACCAATACTCCGCCAGACTCGAATTTATCCAATTGCTTCTGGATGGATTTCAAGTCGGTGTCGAAAAAGCGCGCAATCTCCCGCGGATACCCTTCTTCACGCGAGAAAATATAAATCAATACTCTCTCTGCATTTTTCGAACCGAGAAGTACTTCGATCATAGTGTCAGTCCTCGAACAACTTGTGACGGATATAATCCTTCATATGAAGGATTATATCCGTCATTGTATCACTAACTCGAAGACTTTTTGAGATTCTATGAGCATCACCTCACCTGTTCGAATACTCCGCTGGCGCGAAGAAAACCAATACTCTCAACCCTTCGACAGGCTCAGGGCGGCGCTCTCCTTCAATCGAATGGAAGCGGCCGCGTTCCTGGCCACATACACAATCGAGCCTGCCCCTACATCTCGGTCTTCCTCTCCAACCCTGATCTTCGCCTTCCCGCCCACCACGTAATAGACCTCGTCCTCCGTGTGCGGAGACTGCGGGTCCGTCCCGCCGGCGGGGAGGGCGTACAGTCCCATGCTCACCTGTCCCTGCGCTCCGGGTGCAGGGAGGTCAGGCACGCGCAGGAATTCGAGATAAAGTTTGCCATTTGATTTTTGTTGGGAAATGAGTTGGGCGAGCTCGAAGGCTTGCATGCAAGGTTCCATTTGCTCGTGTCATTGCGAGGAAGCGTTGGTCGAGTAGGTCGAGTGTTCTTCGAGACCGTATCGAGACCACGCTGACGCGGCAATCTCAAGTAACCAAGAAACAGGAGATTGCCGCGGCGCTTCGCGCCGCGCAATGACACTGGAAAATTATATATAATTTTACCCCGCAATGTCCAAATCAAAAAGGGCAGGCTATCCATTCCTGCCCTTTTATCGCGACCAAGCTACGAAGGATTACCGCCAGTCGTTCAATTCTTCTTCGAGCGTTTCGATCATCTTGTCATACTTGTCCGGGTCGTTCTTCATGTCCGCTTCGAAAATGACGGTGTTAAACCCTTCGGCGATCTTATGCTCATCTTCGATGGTCAAATTCTGTTCAAGCAAAGGGAAGATCAGATTTTTGAGTCGATCAAAATGCTGGCGGAACGTGGACGTATACTCGCTCGCCGACCAACCTACATCTATGCGCGCATTGTCTTCCCCCGCCTGCCATTGTTTCGCGGCCTGGATCATGTGCGCGGCAGCTTCGCGGCTCTTCTTTTGTTCGGATCGCACAAAGTATATCGGCCCATCGTCAGGAGGAAATCCGACATCTTCCAGTGCCTTCATAATCAATTCTTCCTTCTTGAAGAATCCCCCTTCGATGTATTCAGCGATGAATCTGTGCGCCACGATGAAGAATCCGGGGCGGGCGAGTTTGTTGCTGCTGAGCTCGAGCATGGCGCTGCCAAGCACGGCGATAAAGCGACTGATGGTTTCCTGGTCAGTACTTAGTTTTCTGGCGATACGCATAGGCTTCCCTACACCTGAGATTTCGTTGCTTTAGTATATCATGTCATAAGGTTGCGAACAGATACACCAGTAAGCTGTTCAAATATTTTCGAGGACTGCTATAATAAGCCTACCCTGAAAAAGAGGTAGGTGTTTCGTCATGGCCCATTATTCCTGCTAACCCCGTATGCTGCCATAGATTGGCAATTCCGGCGGCGCAAGTATTTCTTTTTGCCCTCCCAGTGTCAAGAAATATGACACTTGAAACCCTTCGACAAGCTCACCTGTGCCTGCGGCACTACCGCAGGCAGGATAAACCTGATACCTGAAATCTTACTATGTCTCAACAACATCATATTACTGACGACCTGGACGTCCTGCTGGATGTCCTGCCTTCCAACGTCCGCCATGCGGTGGAGAAAATCAACGACAGCGATAACCTGCTCGAAATCATCCTTGATCTGGGCCGCGTGTCAACCGCTCGCTTCGTGGACCGTGAAATTGTTTTGCGCGATACCGAGGTCAGCCGCGAGGAAATCGATTACGTGGACGACCGCGTCGGTTCGTTCGACGCCGATAACCGCGCTGGGCTCGAGCGTACGCTGCATCGCATCTCTGCCATCCGCAACCGGCTGGGCACGATTGTCGGTCTAACCCTCCGTGTTGGCCGCGCCGTCTACGGCACGATCGATATCATCGAAGACATCATCGAGTCGGGCAAGTCCATTCTCATCCTCGGGCGTCCTGGCGTGGGCAAGACCACCCTGCTGCGCGAAGCTGCCCGCATCCTGGCTGAGTCCAGGCGTGTCATCATCGTGGATACTTCCAACGAGATCGGCGGCGACGGCGACGTGGCGCATCCCGCCGTGGGCAAGGCGCGCCGCATGCAGGTGCGCGAGCCGATGCTCCAGCACGAGGTGATGATCGAGGCGGTCGAGAACCACAACCCCGAAGTGATCGTCA
>CAZLOC010000222.1:0-5174 GCA_964560935.1 uncultured Anaerolineaceae bacterium
TGGTGGTGCCAGATTGACTGCGCATCCAGCCAAGCACCTGGTTCATCAGCAGCGAAACGAAGAACATGCGCTCCGGGTCGCTCAGGTGGGCGATGGAGAAGATGGCGATGCGCGGTTTCCCCGCCGGGGTGTACAGGATCTGGCCGATGTCGAGCGGCGTACCTTCCAGCCAGGCATTGAAGCCGGGCGAAGCCAGCAGGTTGTTGAGCGCCATGACCAGGCCAAAGCGTTCTTTGGATGGGTAAAAGGTTTCGACATCGAGCACGCCGACTTTTTGTACGGGCGGCGTTTGCACCTGTTGAATGAGCGCTGCCAGGTCGAGATCTTTGCCTGAGCGCCAGGCGGAATCTAAAATGGTGGAAAGCAGGATATGCTCCTTGCTCTGGATGGGGTCAGCCTCGATTCCAACCAGACCGAGCAGGCTGGAGACGGTGGTGCTGATGCGCTCACGCAGCAGGTCGTCATCTTCAAGGATCTCTTTGCCAGGGGCGGCAAATGAATTCAGGATGGAAACCGGCAGGCCGGCGTTGCTGCCGGGCGTGTAGATGAGCATTTCGGCGGCATCCTTCAGGCGTTGGATGCGTTGGCCGTCCTGTCCCCAATCGCCCAGACCTTTTGCCCATAGGGCAGCCTGCTTGTCGGCGTATGCTTCGGGGGACAGGTTCTTGTTGCGGGCTTCATCTTGATTAATCCAGGGCAGGAAATCAGACCCTTGTAAATTTGGGAAAGTCAGCAACAAGTTGCCCAAATCGCCCTTGGGGTCGATCAGAATAGCGGGCACGCCGTCAATGGCAGCTTCTTCGATCAATCCAATGCACAGACCGGTCTTGCCGCTGCCGGTCATGCCGACGCAGACAGCATGCGTGGTCAGGTCTTTTGAATCATAGAGCAGCAAGTCATCTTTGGTTTTTTGCGCCTTCATGTCGTAGACTTTGCCCAGATAAAATACACCTAGTTTTTCGTAATCTTCCATAGTTTCCTCGCTTCATTTCCAAAAGTGCTTGCTTATATTTTACAATACAATTTCAAATAATCCTTTCACTTTAAGCAAATAGGCGGCCTGTGTGCCGCCTATTTGCTTTGTGCATTTCTTTGTATCATCTCAATAAATCGGGGTGTGGGGTGTTGTGCGGGCGCATCCCGCCCTCAACACCCCACCCTTCTTTTTAGTATTTGACTGCGCGCGGCAGTTTCTTGGCTTGGGCAATCCAATCCTCAACCTGCGACAGGGCTGGCATTTTGTTGACCAGGTTTTTACTGGCGTTGACTTCCGCCATTTTGTTGAGCAGGTTAGCGGCTTTTCGTTGGGCTAACTCGACAACCGTATCTACGCCGGCTTCTTCGAGCAAATCAGCGTACTCTTCTCCGACGCCATTGATGCGAAACAGGTCTACGTGATTGACCCATTCGAGGATCTGTTTTTCGCTGACGCCGGAATTATTTGCCAGTTCCTTGCGGCCGGCGGCAGTGCCTCCCATGCTGAGCAGGCTGTCAGTGGAGCCTACACCTGCCTTTATTAACTTTTTTGCGTTGACGGGGCCAATGCCCTCAACATCTAGTAGTTTTGTCATGAGTGTTCTCCTTTGTGGGTGGTTTTACTATGAGTATTCGTATCTTCTCAATAAATCGGGGCGTGGGGTGTTGGGGGATGGCGTAGCCATCCCCCAACACCCCACATCCCCCCTTCTTTTTGAGAAGATACAGTATTCTTTATTGTTGAAACTCAATTCAAAAATGCCTATAAAATGGTGGGCACTATTCCGAGCAGGGTCGACCAAGAAATTGTACCCACCAGCCTTGACAGTGATCAGAAGCCTTTTACCAATAAACCCACAAGTAATACTACAAAACCAACAACGACAAGCCAGAAGGCCAACCCGGCACTGATAAAGGAAAGTACGCCGAAATTACCAAGAACACCTAAGACAGCCAAGACGACAGAAATCCAGAAAGCTAATTTAGATGGGGGGGTGAGTTTCATTTTGCATTCTCCTTTTTTAGCAAAACCTGTTCAAGTTTCCATGCCCTGTGGCAAGTGCCAGTCTTCGAAAACTTGTTGTCTTTACTATACTATATTAGGGAAGTGAGTACAAGACTATACTTCTTTCCTTTTCAAAATGCCGAATGCAAAATATCTTTCGTGTAGCATTCTTGAATGCCCGCCCGAGTTAATTCTTTGGCAAAATTGCGGTCAGGGTATTGGTTACCGACTTCAACTCAGCTGCATGCACTTTTAACTTCGAAACATCGCCGGTCTTCAGACCTGAATTTACGTCGGTAATCGTTTTGGATGTCTTCTGACTGTTATCAATGATCTTTTGTGTGATGGCTTCCAGGTTGACAAGCAGGTCGGTGACTTTCTTGGGGATGATGGGCAGGTTTTTAACAATTGGAAGCAGGGCATCCAAGATGGCATTGGCGATACCGGCGTACTTTACGGTCAGCGTATGTAAAGTACCCATAGCGTCCGTTAGTCCTAGCGCAACTTCCTGGATGGAGTCGATCATTTCTTTATTTTCATTGATCATCCGGTTGATGTCATTCAGGGAGTCTGTTAGCTTGTCTGAAAACTTTGTGTAATTAACAGTGGATACAGGCATGTTTCCTCCAAATATAAAATATCAATTGGGTGTGGTTCATTTCAGTTGAAACCGTCCCGAAGGTTGCCGAAGGTTGCCAAAAACAGTCAAAATTTATTGACAAAACCTTCGGGACGTTCTTATATCATTTGTGTATGTCGCGCGAAATTAACAAAACCTCCTCGATGATGATCAAGGAGGTTTGCCTTTGAAGTGTACTTACTTCCTGGCCATTGAGCCCAACACCTGCATGATGGTGTTCGCGACCAATGCGCCGGATTCCTTGCGATGGGACGATTGCCCTAGCGGGCCTTCAGTCAACAGGGCGTTGATGGCAGCTTCGGCGGTGCTACTGCCTTGTTGTTTGGCGCTCATGAAGGCCATGCCGGCGTTCAACAGATCGCCGAGATCGATCCCATCTGACGCGCCCTGTCCCTGGCTCGGTTGACCGGTCAGGCCACCCAGGAGCGTGCCGAGAATGTCCCCGCCCCCGCCTGTCTGTTGTGAGGAAGCCGTGGAAGCTTGCCCTCCGCCCAGCAGCGATTGCAGCAACAGGCCGGCGTTGTCGGTCGTTACAGCCTGCCCCTGGAATTGTTGTGCGGCCTGCGCAAACCCGTTGGCATAGACCTGGGCGGAGCCGCTCTGGCGGCGGCGCAGGATTTCACTGGCATAGGCCAACTGGTCAGCCGGGTTAGCATTCTTCTTCTCTTTCACGGCTTGCGTGACCACTTCAAAGATTTCCACCATGTGGTCGCCGTGATCGTTGTTGTAGGTGTCGGCCTGGTTGAGGGTTTCGCGCTGCTCCCCCAGGCTGTTGGCAACTGCGCCAAATAATTTCGCCAGGTCGATTTTGGTTGACTGTGGATTTTGAGGCATTTCTCTCTCCTTGTTTTTTACGTTTGGGTTGGTTAGCAGTCGAAGGTAATCTTATTGCCTGTATGGCAAGATAAAGCATAGTTGTGTTGTCGATAAATCTGATCTGCTAGTACCCGGGCAGCGTGATAATGATCGATGAAAATATAGTATGCAAAGGGAAATCTATCAATCAAGATTGCCTTGTGCGGGCACTAGGGATAATATACCAGAAAAGTTACATTGCAATTATATGAGCTTTCTGTGAATCGAGTATAATCGACGTATGATTACATTGTCTGACAACTTGTTTGTCAGCGCCGCTTCGTTTGCGGTTAGCGAAATGTTTCTGGTCAGAGCAATCTGACCAGTTTGTTTAAATCAACTGTCATTGCCCGGCCACCCCGTCCTGCGTTCGGTGCAGGGAAGAACGGCGGGGTTGCGAGGCAGCGTTTTAAGCTGTCGAAGCACCCCTCTAACACTGAGGTTGCTTTGCTCCCCTTCAAGACCCTTTCGGAGAGATGTATATTCGGGGTCGCTCGCAATGACAGGTAATCAAGGAGATTTCATGAAACTGAGTAAACTTGCCAGTGAAATTGCCGAGTCGCCGACGCTGGCCCTCAATGAGGAGGCGCGACTGCTGCGCGAAAGGGGGGAACCGGTCATTCACCTGGGCATCGGCGAGCCAAAAAACAAAACGCCCATCAACGCCATCCTTTCTTCAGCGGCCAGGTTGACCAGCGGCGAGGTGAAGTATACGCCCCCAGATGGTATGCTGGCCTTGAAAAAGGCGATCATCCGTTATACCGAGGAAAATTATGACCGCATGGTCGCGCCTGAAAACGTGATCGTGACCAATGGCGCCAAGCAGTCCCTGTTCAATATTCTCTATTCGATCTTGAACCCGCAGGATGAAGTCATCATCCTGGCGCCATATTGGGTCTCGTACCCGGAGATCATCAAGATGTGTAACGCCCGTCCGGTCGTCGTCACACCCGAAGACGGGACCTTCACACCGCGCTTCGAAGACATCGAAAGGGCGGTCACGTCTTACACGCGGGCGATCATCGTCAACAGCCCGAACAATCCTTCCGGTGTCATCTATCCGCCCGAATTGATCGAAAAGCTGGTGGGGTTCTGCGAGAGCAAAGGCATCTTCATGATCTGTGATGACATCTATCACAAGTTGACCTTCGATCGCAAAGAAGCCGTGCCTGCCTATCGCTATACCAAAAAAGATATCGAAGATTCCTATGTGGTCGCGGTCAACGGGGTTGCCAAACTCTACGGTATGACCGGCTTCCGCGTGGGCTGGGTGGTGGCGCCGCGCGCCCTGGTGCGGGTGATGACCAATGTGACTGTGCAAATCACCTCGGGCGTTTCTCCCGTTTCGCAGGCGGCAGCCGAAGGCGCATTGAACGGGATGCAGTCCGTGGTGGAGGCGCTACGCTTGCAGATCGAAAATAACCGTAACGTTCTGCTACAGGAGATGAAATCCTTCAACGGCGCGCGTCTCATCCCACCAGATGGCACGTTCTACGCGCTCCCCGATCTGCGCGCCTTCAACAACAGTTCGGTGGAGATTGCCAGGTTCCTGCTCAAGAAAGCCCTGGTGGTGACCGTGCCGGGCAAGGAGTTCGGCATGGAGGGGCATATCCGCCTGTCGTTTTCGGGAACGGTGAAGGATATTACCGAGGGACTGGCGCGTATACGCTGGGCGCTCGACCCGACCAGCCCGAACGA
>CAZLOC010000222.1:5274-6715 GCA_964560935.1 uncultured Anaerolineaceae bacterium
AACATCAAAACCCCCTCTGAAGGCACTGCTCAAACCCGCAAGGCGGATTACAGCCTCTCGAACCATGGCCTGACCAACCTGCGTCTGGCTTACTGGAACCTGCCCGGTGAAGCCTTGCACGAAGAAGCTGTTTTTCGCGCCGAAGGCGCGACCGTCCATCGCGGGCCGTTTGTTGCTTTTACAGGGAAGCATACCGCACGCTCTGCGAATGACAAATTCGTCGTACGCGAAGTGAGCACCGAGGGGCATGTCTGGTGGGGACAGTACAACCGTCCCATGTCCGGCGAGAAGTTCGAGGAGTTGTATGCCCGTTTGGTGGGGTATCTGCAGGGACGCGACCTGTTTGTGCAAGATGTGTATGCCGGTGCGGACGAGAATTACCGCCTGCCCGTGCGCGTGATCACCGAGCTGGCCTGGCACAGTATGTTTGCACGCAATATGTTTGTGTTACCCACATCGCTGGAGGAGTACAAGCGCTTCGTTCCGGAATTTACGCTTGTTGCCGTTCCCGGATTTAAATCCGATCCCCGGGTGGACAACACCAACTCCGAGACCTTCATTGCGCTCAGTTTCGAGAAAAAACTGGCCATCATCGGGAACAGCGCCTACGCGGGCGAGATCAAGAAATCGGTCTTCACCATCCTGAACTATCTGCTGCCGCTGGAGGGCGTGCTCTCGATGCACTGCTCGGCCAACGTCAGCCCGGGTGACGAAAATGATGTGGCGCTCTTCTTCGGCCTCTCTGGTACGGGCAAGACCACGCTTTCGGCCGACCCCACCCGCCGCCTGATCGGCGACGACGAACATGGCTGGAGCGACGAGGGTGTCTTCAATTTCGAGGGTGGCTGTTACGCCAAGGTCATCGGCTTATCGGAAGCTGCCGAGCCGGAGATCTACGCCACCACGCGCATGTACGGTACCATCCTCGAAAACGTGACCTACGACCCGGTCACGCGCCTGATCGACCTGGACGACGAATCTGTGACCGAGAACACGCGCGCTTCGTACCCGCTGGAGTTCATCTCGAACGCCGTCCCGGAGAAGAAGGCCGGGCATCCCAAGAACATCATCATGTTGACCTGTGACGCCAGCGGGGTCATGCCGCCCATCGCGCGCCTGACGCCTGACCAGGCGCTGTACCAGTTCATTTCGGGGTATACGGCCAAGATCGCAGGTACCGAAGTCGGTCTGCGCGACGAACCGGAGATCACCTTCTCGACTTGTTTCGGCGGACCGTTTATGGTGCACCATCCCGCCAAATATGCCGAGTTGCTGCGGGCCAAGATCGAGCGCTACGGCGTGACCTGCTGGCTGGTCAATACCGGCTGGGTGGGCGGACCGTACGGGATCGGCAAGCGCATCAGCATACGGCACACGCGCAACCTGCTCAATGCCGCCCTGACCGGCGCGCTGAAAGACGTCGAATACTACACAGACCCGG
>CAZLOC010000223.1:0-6708 GCA_964560935.1 uncultured Anaerolineaceae bacterium
GTTGAAGGCCCACAAATCTTCGATGGAAGCGCCGCCGCGCGCTAACAGGATGACATCCGGTTCAAGTTGATTGAGCGCTTCCAGCGCAGAGATCAACCTGGGCGGCGCTTCATCACCTTGCACGGGCGAGGGCGCCAGGATGACTTCGACCAGCGGCAGGCGGCGGCGCAAAGTATCGAGCATGTCGCGCAGGGCTGCGCCGGTAGCAGAAGTGACGATACCGATTTTGCGGGGTAATTCAGGGATAGGGCGCTTGCGCTCTGCATCGAACAGTCCCTCGGCTTCGAGCATGGCCTTCAGGCGCAGGAACTCCTGATAAAGCACGCCTTCGCCCATTGGGCGGATGATGTCGGCGTAAAACTGGTACTGTCCCTGGGGCTCATAGACCCCAATGCGGCCATGCGCTTCGATTTCCATACCGTCCTGCAAAGGCAGAATCAGGCGGCGGGCATCGCCCTTCCACATGACGCCCCGCAGCGAAGCGCCCGCGTCTTTGAGTGTAAAATAGATATGCCCGGAAGCAGGCCGCCCCAGGTTGGAGATCTCGCCCTGCACCCAGACGTCCTGTAACACCAGGTCCGACTCCAGCAAGGTGCGGATGTGCTGCGTCAGGCGGGAAACTGTCCAGGTGACGGAAGCAAACAGGGATGGTTGGGACATCGTTGAGAGGATACTCTATTCTCAATAGTCTTACAAGTCTGGCAGGTCGAATTGGTTAGATAGGTCACATAGGTCTAACAAGTCTTATTGGTCTTATAGGTCGATCAACCAACTTGTTAGACTTCTTCAGACTTGTTAGACTAATAAGACCACTAGGACTAATTGACCTGTTAGACCTTTTTCCCCTTCTCTGCTACAATCTCGAGTATCTTTTCAACAAAGCGGGGTGTGGGGTTACCCCACTTCCCCATCCTTTTGAGATGATACAATCTCGATTGTCTTATGAAGCGCATCTGGTCTCCCTGGCGTATGGAATATATCGAAAACCACGAAAAACAAGAGGGCTGCATCTTTTGTAATGCCCTGGCGCGGCCTGATGACGCAGAAAACCTGATCATCAAGCGCGGCAAGCTGGCATTCATCATTTTAAACCTGTACCCGTACACGAGCGGGCACATCATGGTGGCGCCCATGGCTCACCAGCCCTCGTTGGAATTCCTTGATCCAGACTCGCGCGCTGAGATGATGGAATTGGTCTCGCAATCCATCGTGGTGCTGAAAAAAATCTACAAACCCCAGGCTTTCAACGTCGGCGCAAACATCGGAGAGGCCGCCGGGGCCGGGGAACCGGGACACGTGCACCTGCACATCGTCCCGCGTTGGGCTGGAGATACCAATTTCATGTCCACGCTGGGTGAGACACGCGTGCTGCCCGAAGCGTTGGAGCAGACTTATAAACGCATCAAGGCCAGCTTCCAGCGTTGATGCGCTTCAAACCTAATTTTGGACGATCTAACATAAATATGCGGAGAACAATTTTCATGCGTGTACTTTCTTACCTGGTATCCGGAATACTGATATTGGCGCTTTTGAGCGGCTGTTTGCCTACAAGCAATGCCCAGCCAGTTTCGAATGAAAAGTCTATCATCACAACTGAGTCGCCGCTGACGGCCACCCCCGTTCCCACGGCTACTGAAACGCAGATACCTACCCCTCAACCAACACTGGCCCCTTCTACATTTGGCCCAGACAAAGAAGATTTCCCGGCAGACGTCAACCCATTTACAGGGCTGCCCGTCGCCGACCCAGACCTGCTCTTACAGCCCGCGCTGCTGGTCTCGATCACGCACTTCCCACCCGAAGTGCGTCCGCAGGGAGGTCTGTCATTTGCGCCCTGGGTCTTCGAGTACCTCATCGCCATCGGCACCACGCGCTTTGCGGCTATATTTCACGGGCAGGTTCCCTATCCCGAGGCGCCACTCACTGGCGGTTGTGACGTTCGTATGCAGCCGTTCGTGCAAGACGGCATCTTGCTTGGCAACCGCGTCTGGCAGGATCAAAGCGGCGACGGGGTTCAATCTCCCGAGGAACCGGGCGTGGGCGGCGTGTGCGTCAATCTCTATGATGAAGACGGGGAACTCATCCAACAGACAACGACTGACTCTAACGGCTATTATGGATTCAACGTAGAGGCAGGCACCTATTCGATTGAATTTGGCAAACCGGAAGGGTGGGAATTCAAGGAACCAAACGTCGGATATGAGGATACCGATAGCGATGCCGAGCAGACCACGGGGCGGATCGAAGCGATCCAGATGGACTCGGATGTTCGTCTCTGGGACGCGGGCCTGCTTCCATTGGTCGAACCTAATCTCGCTGAAGTCCCTCCCGCTGAAGTCGGCCCGGTGCGCTCGGCGCGCATGATCCACATCCACCTGCAGAACTTCCTGCAGGATAGCTGTCTGATCTATGCCGGCGCAACCAAAGAAATCAGGGGACAAATCCCCGGCTGTGCGACAGTCTTCAAAAAGGGTGACGGCGGGATGGGCAGCATGCTGGCAATTTCGCGCATGGTGGAAATCGCGGAGGAAAACAGCCGCAACAATGGCACCAAGTTCAACTACGCCCACAACCTGTTTGCCGAGGAAACACCCCCAGGAGGCACACCGGCGACACAAGCGGACATGTTCTTTTCGCAACTCAACCAGAGCAAATGGGTATACGATCCCACCTACCAGGGTTGGCTGCGCTATGTCGACAATACCAGCGAACAGACCGAGTTCCATGTGGATATTGACCGCCTGAACGGACGCCAGATAGCCTTTGAGAACCTGATCGTCCTGTTCGTAGAGCACGAGGTGCTGGCGCCTTTAATCATAGATATGTACCTGCAACAAGGGGAAGAAGAGAAAGGGCTAGTGTTCCGCGATGGGCAAATGTTCGAAATAAAATGGAGCACCCGCGCAGGCGAATATGAGCAGAGGACCGGTTTCCGCCGACCGATAGCCTTTCTGGATAAAGATGGTAATCCTTTCCCGCTGCACCCCGGCCGTTCATGGATCATCATCGCCACTCCTTATTCCGAATATTCCGAGTTCGAACCCGGCAAGTGGAAATTCCGCATCTACGCTCCGCCTGGGGCGGGGATATACTAATTGACATGAGATATCGTGTCCGCAACCAGCCAGGTTGCGGACATTTTATTTTCGCTAGGTATTGCTCCCGCCACCTCGAGCATAATTTCATACAAGTGACAACTGTCCCTCTATTTTTGGAGTCGTTTCAGTGTACTTTTAGGAGGTAAAAACGCTATAATAACAATAACGTAACCGCCATAAGAGATGAAACAGGAGACGATCTATGAGCAAAGAGAACGAAGCTGTCATCCTTTCCGCAGTGCGGACACCCATCGCAAGGTTTCAGGGAGGCTTGAGCAGCGTTCCCGCAACAAAACTGGGGGCAGTGGTTGTCAAAGAAGCCGTAGAACGTGCAGGCATCGAGAAAAAAGAGGAGATTGACGAAGTTTTTATGGGCATGGTCGTGCCTGCAGGGCAGGGACAGGCGCCCGCGCGCCAAGCTGCCATCTTCGCAGGGTTACCTGCCACCGTCAGCGCAACCACCTTTAACAAAGTCTGCGGTTCCGGGATGAAGACCGCCATGCTGGCAGCGCAGGCTATCAAAGCCGGGGATGGGCAGTTGTTCGTGGCCGGCGGCATGGAATCGATGACGCGCGCGCCTTATCTGGTCCCCGGCCGCACGGGCGAACTCCGCTACGGGCACGTGGAATTAAAGGACTCCCTGCTACACGACGGCCTGTGGGACCCATTCGAGGACTGGGCCATGGGCAACGCGGCCGACTTCATCGCCGAAGAGTTCGAGGTCACACGCGAAGCGATGGATCGTTTCGCTGCCGAAAGCCATCAAAAAGCAACTGCTGCCATTCGAGCGGGCAAATTCAAAGCTGAAATCGTCCCGGTGGAAATCCCGGGTCGTAAAGGCCAGGCCACAATTTTCGATACCGATGAAGGACCGCGTCCCGACACCACAGTCGAATCGCTCGCAAAGTTACGACCCGTTTTCCGCGCCGACGGCAGAGCCACCGCTGGGAACGCCTCCAGCCTGAACGACGGGGCTGCCGCAGTGGTCGTCGCCAGCCAGGCCTACGCCGAGGCGCACGGACTGAAGCCGCTGGCGCGCATCATTGCCTACGGACAGGCTGCGCTTGAGTCCAAATGGCTCTTTGCTGCACCCGCCAAGGCTATGCCCAAGGTGCTCGAAAAAGCTGGCTGGACTTTTGCAGACGTAGACCTGGTCGAACTCAACGAAGCCTTCGCCGCGCAAGTACTGGCCAACGGCTATGAATTGGCCGACCAGGGCTGGGACTGGAGCAAGGTCAACGTCAACGGCGGCGGGATCGCGCTCGGCCATCCCATCGGCGCATCCGGCGCGCGCGTGCTGACCACACTCATCTATGCCTTGCAAGACCGCGGCTTGAAGCGCGGGCTGGCAAGCCTGTGTCTCGGCGGCGGGGAAGCCGTTGCGATGGCAATCGAGTTGGAGTAACCTATGAACCGCAAAGAGATCGACGAGAAGATCGAACAGTATGGGCGTGGATTCGAGCTGTTGACCGCTGCGCTGGCTGAGGTCCCGCGTGAGGCGTGGTCGCATCGTCCTGAGCCGGACGAATGGAGTGTCCACGAGATCATCGCCCACATGGCGGATAGCGAGGCCATGTCCGCGTTGCGGGCGCGTAAACTGATCGTCGAGCCGGGTAGCATACTGATGGGCTATGAAGAGGCGAAATGGGCCGACGCGCTCGATTACAAAGAGCAAAGTGCGGAGGATGCGCTGGAAATCATCCGGCTTGCCCGCCAAAGCACCTACAACCTGCTCAAACGCCAACCAGACGAGGTCTTCGCACATTCGGTCATCCATCCCGAGTATCCCGATGCGCCCTACACCTTTGAGCAGTGGCTGAACATCTATGCACGCCACATCCCCGACCACATCGACCAACTGAAAAGAAGCTACCGGGCCTGGGTAGACAGCCAGAAATAAGGAAGGAACATGGACATCAAACACATCTTCGTCGTCGGCGCAGGGACAATGGGCAACGGTATCGCCCAGGTGGCTGCCACATCCGGTTATCGCGTCACCTGCATGGACGTGATGCCTGCCGCCCTTGAAAAGGCCAAAGCGGCCATCGCAAAATCTGGCGCCAAACTGCTCGAAAAAGAAAGAATCACCCTCTATCAAAAAGCTGCTACGGAGGGGATCAATTTTGTCTCCGATATTTCCACCATCGGTGAAGCAGATATGGTCATCGAAGCCGCTAGCGAAAACCCCGAACTGAAATTCAGGATTTACAAGGAACTTGATGAGAAGGCGCGTGAGGGAGTGATCCTGGCGAGCAACACCTCGTCCATCAGCATCACCAAAATTGCCGGTTCTACCAAGCGCCCGGACAAGGTCATAGGCATGCATTTCATGAACCCGGTACCCTTGATGACATTGGTGGAAGTCATCCGCGGGCTGGGCACGTCCGATGAAACTACCCGAACAACCGTCGAAATCTGCAAAGCTATGGGCAAGGAACCGGTCGAGGCCAACGACTCGCCGGGCTTCATCTCCAACCGTATCCTGTGCCCGATGATCAACGAGGCTATTTTCGCCTTGCAGGAAGGCATCGGTACTCCGGGAGCCATTGACCAGGTCATGAAACTGGGTATGAACCACCCCATGGGCCCGCTGACCCTGTGCGACCTGATTGGGTTAGATGTGGTACTGAACGTGATGGAAATCCTGCAACGCGACCTGGGAGATGATAAATATCGCCCGGCTTACCTGTTGAAGAAGATGGTGGACGCAGGGTATTTAGGCCGCAAGAGCGGGCGAGGGTTCTATCAATACTAGCAATCAGCGTTCAGCAGTCAGCTTTTGAGGAGCGGCGCAGTCATGAGAGACTTTAGGAATCTTCAAGTTTGGGAAAAGGCTCATAGCCTTACTTTGAACGTTTACAAAGCAACAGCATCTCTTCCAAAAGACGAACTCTACGGTCTTACCAGCCAGATTCGCCGCTCCAGCGCATCCATTCCAACCAATATTGCTGAAGGATGCGGGAGAAATGGAGATGCAGAACTTGCTCGTTTTATGTCCATTAGCATGGGCTCTGCGAGCGAGTTGGAATACCAGTTACTTTTGGCTCATGATCTCAATTATCTAGACCAAGATGCTTATATCGAACTCCATGAAAAAGTAACCGAAGTAAAACGCATGATTGCCGGTTTTATCAAGACACTCAAAAAATAAGTGAATAGCTGATAGCTGAACGCTGAAAGCTGTCGGCTTTCCGGGAGGGCACTATGAAAGTCGAACTGCGTGAAATGACCATGAAAGATTACGAAAAGGTCTACGCACTATGGAAAGATAGCGAGGGACTGAAGCTCAACAGCGAGGACGACTCGCGCGAAAGCATCAAACGCTTCCTGGAACGCAACCCCGACTTGAGCTACATCGCCATTGACCAGGGACAGATCGTCGCGGCGGCGCTGTGCGGAAGCGACGGACGGCATGGCTACATCCATAACCTGGCCGTGGCCAAGTCCCACCGCAGGCAGGGCATCGGCAAATCGCTGGTGGGACGCTGCATGTTTGCACTGATGCGCATGGGCATCCACCGCTGTCACCTGTTCGTGCTGGGCGACAACCAGGCTGGGCTGGACTTCTGGAAGAGCCTGGGCTGGCAGCAGAGGGTGGAGCTGATTACCA
>CAZLOC010000224.1:0-6660 GCA_964560935.1 uncultured Anaerolineaceae bacterium
CAAGATCTTCGGCCTCTACCCACGCAAGGGCGCGCTGCTGCCCGGTTCGGACGCGGATATCGTCATCTGGGACCCGGAAAAAAAGGTGAAATATGGCGTGGCGCACGCCCAGCACCGCACCGACTACAACCTGTACGAAGGCTGGGAGTTGGGCGGCTACCCTGAAAAGGTATTCCTGCGTGGCGAGTTGATCGTGGATAACGAGCAGTGGCTGGGGAAGCGCGGTGGCGGGCAGTTTCTGAAGCGCGGCGAAGGACTGGTTTTGTAGCTACACAGGCAGCAAAAAGAGTTGTCTTTGAGTCTTTGAAAATCCCGAAGGGATGTCAGGATTCTAAAACGAAACAAAACATGAAATAAATCCCAAAGGGATGACATGATTCGCCAATCCATGACACCCCTTCGGGGTTGGACAAATAACAAATCGCATTCTAGGACTATTCCATCCCTTCGGGATTAGCGAATCTGGGCAAGCTCACGTTTACTAGATTTTGGAGAAGATATGGCAGGTACATATTCTCAGATTTACATTCAGATTGTCTTTGCTGTACAGGGAAGACAAAACCTGCTTGCCAAAGAATGGCGGGATGAGGTTTTCAAATATATGTCGGGAATTATCAAAAACAAGGGACAAAAGCCCATCATCGTCAACGGTGTCTCTGACCATGTGCACGTTTTTGTTGGGCTCAAACCCTCTATGGCGTTGTCTGACCTTGTTCGGGATGTGAAGAACAACTCCACCAATTTCATCAACGACCATGCCTGGATAAAAGGCAAGTTTAGTTGGCAGGCAGGTTATGGGGCATTTTCCTGCAGCCATTCGCAAATCGAAAATGTGTACAACTACATCTTGAATCAGGAAAAGCATCATTACAAACAGACATTTCAGGAAGAATATGTGGACTTCCTCGAGAAGTTTGAAATCGAGCACGATGTCAAATATTTGTTCGAATGGATCGAATAATAGGATTGAAGCCCACCAATTTGTGGCTCCTAGTTATTGTCTTCCTTTGCCAAAGATAAGCGCGCCACTACTTCGTTATCCTCCCATTCATCCGTTTCCATGAAGCCGAGTGTGTGGTAGAGATGCTTCGCGGGATTATCAGGCGAGTATGAAAGCGCGAAGTGTTGGTAGCCGTGTCCCTCTGCCAGCATCGTAATTGCCGCTTGTACTGCCTGTCGGCCATAGCCTCGGCGCTGATAATTCTGGTCGATCAGGATGCCTCCCAGCCAACAGCTTCCATCTGCCTTGTCTAGGGCCCACATCAGGAAGCCGATGACCTGCTCACCTAAATAAATTGCGAGCGGTTGCCAAAGTCCACCGTAGCTGCACAGCGCCAGGTAATAGCTCGGCTCGGCGACAAATTCCTGCTGTGACTCAGCTACTTCAAGTTTTGTGACCTCGCGCCAGTTGTCACGGTTTACCGGACGTAATGTCACCTGGGCTTCGTTACCTATCGATGTGCTTGAACTCACAATATATGCCCTCACTTGTTTCTTGTTAATCAAACCAATACGGCACTCAACGGCTGGCGCTCGCAACATCGTACTCGTAGGGTAAATACCCTTTAAGGAAGCGGTGGCTGTACGCATTCCCGCCACCTGTCCCGCGCCTTTTGTGGGGTATTCGTTGCGGGGGCCGTTGCATGCCGTTGTTAGCTCGCCCCGTGCCATTCGCACTTCGAAGTGCCAAAGATATGATCACGTGCGCTACATTTTGCATGGCCTTTTTTACGTTTAACTCAAAATCGCGCACTGCTGTACTGTTCGCGCTATCGGTCACGCCGCGTATTTCGATATAGGGCACGCCACTGAATTGAGCTGCCCGCGCTCCGCCTGCTCCTTCCCAAGCTACAGCTAGGGCGCCTGTTTGCATCTGTATAGATTCTCGCCTCTCACTTTCTACGACATCTTCATCGCCGCTGGCAATCGGTCCAAAGTGCACGTGGAAGGCTAGCTCAGATTGTAAGGTTTGGCGGCAAAGTTTTAGAATATTCTCGGCGCCATCGAAACGGGGGAGTAGCGGTCGACCGAATTTATTCTTAATATCGTGCTCCACGCTCTCTGTAGCAATGACTACATCGCCTATGGAAAGGTCATTCACGAGCGCCCCGGCGGCTCCAGCACAAATGACTAAGTCCCAATGTGCCATATCGATCAAATGTTGTGTTTGGACAGCGAATTGTGTCTTTCCTAAGCCACCATGTGCGACAGCCATTTCTAACGCCGGGAAACAGGTAGTTGTAGGCTTCCCGATCCTGGTGGCCTGGGCCCGGTAACCACGTGATCGGCAAGCTTGTAAAAAGAAATCAAGCTCTGTTTGAGTCGGAATAATTGCAAGTATCTTCATCGAGTGCTCTATTGGTTTTAGGCAGGCTAACGGTTTGCGGCATCGCCCCCGCCGCAGGTCCCCGACAGGGGCAGGGGAAAGCCCCGGCGTAGTTTGCCGGGATAGTAGCGGCTGGTTTCATAGGATTTTGATAAGCTCAATCTACCTGCTCAACCACCAGTGTGGGCGCAGACCTGCCGCCTACGGTTTGATCAGCCCACCGTGATAAAGGAGCTCATAAACCTTAACGTTTTCCCGAGTGATCCATTCCACCCCTGTAAAAAATTCCAGATTGCCCTGATTTGTATCGATGTACCTGCCGCTCCCGGTTCCATGTTCGAACCCGCCCAAGAAACGTCCCTCCCGGTACATCAGCGACAGGCTCTCTTTGATAATCTGGCCTGCTTCTGCCGCGCTGATCTTTTCCGGCTGGATGATCCTTCCATAGTAATTCATGGCCCATACCGGCTCATTCTCATAGTACACAACTTCCTGTCCGATGAAGTCGGCGCCCCCGAAATAACTGTCCAGATAGGAAAAGGGGCCTTCCTGGAACTTCAAATCGTGCGATCCTTGCCTGCATGATTCCGCTTTCTCCCCATCGCCCACATAGGTCGCAGCCTTGGCTTTTACGATGAAATGCTCGAGCTGCTGCAGCGAGATTTTGGTTTCCATAGTTATTTTCCTGAATTATATGCTGATGTTACACACCGTCCCGAAGGCGTTGCTCTGGGCCTGCCGAAGAGTTTGAGCACGGTGCAAGCCTGAATCGGAGGAACCTTCGGGACGTTCTGCTTAGGTGAGTTATGTGTTCATCAGTTCTTTCAGCCTGGGGTGGTCTTTGTACACGCCCCGGTTTTTCTCTGGCAACATCACCGCGATACGGCACATGATCTCGTCGGTATATTGTTTCAGGACCGCGTCGCGGTTTTCCCTGGGCAGGGGCGGCAGGCTGAAGGCCGGACCTGCCTTGAGCACGATGTGACTGCGCCGCAGACGTTTGAGATTGCCGAAGATGACCTTGTCTTCCGTGCCTGCGATCGCCACCGGGATAATTGGCTGGCCCAGGCGGGTCGCCAGGTAACTGACGCCCGGCTTGCCCTCGATCAGTGAGCCGACCCGGCTACGAGTCCCCTCCGGGGCGATGACCAGGTTCTTGCCCTCGTCCATCAGCGCCATGACTTTACGTAAGGCCTTGATGTCCGGGTTGAAGCGGTCGATGAAGATGAAGTTGAAGTACTTGCCAAGCCACCTGAAGAAGGGGTTCTTCTTCCATTTTTCGCCCACCAGGACGAACAAATCCCAGCGGTCGAGGGCATAAAAGGCCAGTGGCGCATCCACAATCCCCAGATGGTTGGTGGCGATGACGAAATTGCCTTGTGTGGGCAGGTTCTCATACCCGCTTATATCCACGCGGGCAATGAGATTGAAAAATAGACGGGTGAGAGCACGAAGGATATAGCGCATCATGGTTTTGTCGATGGGTCAGGTTAGGAGTTCCTTTAGTCGTGGATGTTCCGCATACACGCCGCGGTATTTTTCCGGGAGCAAAACACCGATGCGGCACATGATTTCGTCGGTGTATTGCTTCAAGGCTGCGTCGCGCTGCCTGCCTTTGATTGGAGGGAGCCTGAAGGATGGGCCGACAACTATTTTTATCTCTGATTTTTTGAAATGTTTCAACCGGTCAACCACCAGCCGGTCTTCGGTTCCCGCCAGCGCAATGGGGACGATGGGTACGCCAGCTTTCATTGCCAGGTAGGCTACGCCCGGTTTTCCCTCTGTCATGGCTTCGGTTTTCGAGCGCGTCCCCTCCGGCGCAATGACCAGGATGCCGCCGGCTTTCATACGCGCCAGGATCTCCCGGATGGAGCCTACATCTGCGTTGAACCGATCCAGCCAGATGCCCCCCATCGCATTGCCGATCGGGCCAAAAAGCCAGTGATGCTCGTATTTCTCGGCCACGGGCAAAATAAAGTCGCCTTCCAGCGCATAAAAAAGCAGGGCAACGTCCAGGCGACCCAGGTGGTTCGTGGCGATCACAAAGCCGCCCTCTGCGGGGATGTTCTCGCATCCTTGTATCTCCACGCGGGCGATCAGGTTGATGATGAAGCGAATAAGCCAACGTAGAAAAGCTCGCATCCTGTTATTGTATGTCAATTGCTGTAATGCTGCAACGCGAATTGAATTACTGCTCCTTGCATGAATTGCCGATCTTCCAGGCCAGTTTTAGCAGGGAAAAGACAGGGAATTGACTTCAAATATTTACGCAGTACACAGTAAAATAGGAATAAGGAGATAAACGATGTCTGAAAATACTGAAAAATCCAAATCGCGTAAGGCTTTAGTGATCTGGTTGATTCTTTCCCAGTTGCTTGCGGTAGCATCCCTGCTCATCTGGGCTCTGGTCGCCGGCCTATCTGTCATGGCATTCGATTCTGGCGTGACAAATGAAGCCTGGACCTTTGTGATAGCTGTCTGGTCTTATCCGGTCTTTCCTCTGCTCATGGTGATTGCGGCCTGGATCTCTTTCGCTCGCCGCAAGAATATTCTCTCTGCTGTCTTCTCGGGTTTATCCTTTGCGCCTCCCATCCTTTTGTATCTTTTTCTCTGGATTACCAGTTTAACCTTCCCGCTTTGGTCGGGTAATTGACAATTTCGACTCTCTGATTGTGACGGTTCAGATCGGATGGTTGGCATAGCCAGCAATCAATAAGGCTCCCAGTGTTTAGAACATGGGAGCCTTCGTCTTTTTTATGGGTGGGAACTACCAGCGATTGGTACGGCGTGGGTCGACCCGCTTATCGTCGGGCTTTGTGCCGTATTTTTCCATCATCCGGTTGAATATTGCGAGATCACTGGGAGCAATACTGATGAGTTGGAAACCAACGTTATAAGTGAAAGGGTCAAGTGGATCAACTTCACACCACTTGCTGCGCGCCAAAAAAACCATCGACGGCTTATTGGCTACCTCGCTGGTCAAGTCCATGCGAAACCTGAAGTCTTTGTTGATTGGAACAGGCTTCTGGCTATCCATCTTGAAACCGCCCGTGCTGATATCAGTCAGATGCCCAACAAGCTCTTGCGTTTCACTATCAATAAGCCGCATGTAGTAGGAAAATTCCTTCCGGTCCCGTTGTCTGCGCTCATCCATGTTAGTTCCTTTCCTCTAAAAAGCTCCTCCAATTCAACTTAATTATAGAACAGTTTTTGCCTAATTGTATTATTTTTCCGTTACATAAGACATGGGTAATCTGTAAGGGGTATTTTTATCTACTACCCGGTTTTGAGGATGTGAGTGATTACCGTTGCGCCGCTGCCTCCGATGTTTTGCGCCATACCAATCTTCGCTCCATCTACTTGGGTTGGGCCGCATTCGCCGCGTAGTTGCTGGACGACTTCTACGATCTGGTACATCCCCGTTGCGCCGACCGGGTGGCCCCGTGCCTTTAATCCGCCACGCGTGCAGACGGGCAGACGCCCTCCTGGCTTGATCTCGTTATCCAGGCCGAGGCGCGGTCCCTGGCCGCGTTCGGCAAAGCCGCAGGCCTCCAGCGAGAGCGCCGACATGATCGAGAAGGCGTCATGTAACTCGAACAGGTCAATATCCTTTGGCGTGACGCCTGCCATGTCGTAGGCGCGTTTGGCAGATGTGTGGGCCGCAGACAGGAAGAGCGGATCCTTGCGGGAGTGAACGGCGATGGTATCAGTAGCAGCTCCGGAACCGGAAAGAACGACGCGCGGACGCCCGGGGACTGAGGTCACTTTTTCGGCCGGGAGGATGATCACAGCCGCGGCCCCGTCCCCAATCGGTGAAGCGTCCAGTAAGTTGATCGGGGTGGCAACCATGCTGGATTTCTCGAACTGTTCCAGGGTGATCTTCATGTGCAGGCGCGCATTCGGGTTGTGCAGGGCGTTGGCATGGGCATTGATGGAGAAGGGCGCAAAATCGGCGTGCTTCCAGCCGAACTCGTGCATGTAGCGGCGCATCACCAGCGCGTTGATGCCCACGAACGAAACGCCCTGTTCTACTTCGTAATCGGAATCGGCCGCGGTTGCCAGTGCTGCAGTGACATCGTGACCGGCCTTGTCGGTCATTTTCTCAACTCCAACCACCAGCGCGGACTCGACCTCGCCCGAAGCGACCGCCATCAGCCCGGCCCGGAACGCACTTGCCCCGGACCCGCAGGCTGCTTCCACTTTGACGGCTTCGTGGCCCCACAGACCGATCCAGTCAGAAAGGAATGTGCCAAGCTGGTTCTGCCCGTTGATCAGCGGGGAGAGCATGTTGCCGACAAAAAGCGCGTCGACTTTGTTCATGCCCGCATCTTGCA
>CAZLOC010000225.1:0-6629 GCA_964560935.1 uncultured Anaerolineaceae bacterium
AGCAAATAATACTCCAACCATGGCTTTAAATCAGTCAGATATGGCGTGCTTTTCTCTGATTCCAGAATATCATCCTGGTTGGCAATCAAACCGGACAGGGCCGCTTCTGTTGTCGGATAATCTGGTAGACCATTAACATACAGTTGGTCTACAAACGTTCTATAGTCGCTGGCGATGACGTCCATATAGTCCGGGTTGTACGTGATGGGAGCATTGCTGGCGATCATCAATTCATTCAGGTAAAGGTCGGCATAGGGGAAAACGCGCGCGACGGTATGGGGCACGATGCGATCCTCCTTCATCCAGGCGCATAGCACGCCGCCGGGGCTTAAATGATCGAGATATAGCCCCAAAGCTTCTTCCGAGTACAGGTTGTTGTGCCCGGCGAAATGTTCGCGCAGGGGATCGATGGCGATCAGGTCGAATTTTTCGTCTGGGGAGGCGTTCAGATAACGGCGGCCATCGTCCACGATGTAGGTGACGCGCGGGTCATCCAACGTGACGCGGGCAGACACCAGGTTTTCGTGCAGGAAAGGCGCGATGTCGCCCAGCAGTTCGACCACCACGATCTCTTCCACGCCGGGGATGGCCTTGAAGAACAGGGTAGTGTAGCCGCCGCCGAGGCCGATCACCAACACACGCCTCGGCTCGGATGCGCCCGCGCAGGCCAGCGCGCGGGTCTCGTAGATGCTCTCGGGCGGGAAGAAGCTGTTGACTTCGCCGCCGATCCAGAATAAGCCTTCTTGCTTGCCGCTGCCAGGGACGTAAGTCAGCGCCAGGACGCTGTCGCCCGATTCGGAGATGACCGCTTCTTGGTTCATGCCAGTCTCGTACAGGCGGGTATAGAATTGTCCTTTTCCCGGCGTCAGGAGGACACCAAGCAGCAAAACGAATCCAAAGCCTGCCAATTGGGACAGGTCGCGCTTGGGGCGGTCTTTGCCCGTTCGGCTGATGAAATAAAAGGCCGAGAAAGAGACCGTCAATAACGTGAGCAGTTTCAGGGTCCATTCTGAGCCGATACCGGGGAGCAGGACGAAGCTGATGACCAGCGTCCCGGCCACAGAGCCGATGATATTGGCTAGGTGAATGTCCCCCACGCGCCTGCCAGCCAAAGCAGGATTATTGATGGCGATGCGGTCCAGCACGGGTAATCCGCCACCCTGTACGAGGCTGGCCGGGAAAACCAGGACCAGGATAGGCAGGAAGTAGTCCCACAGGTTGGCGAACAGCAGGCGTTTGGATAAAAGAAACTCATGCTGAATCTTGAGGAAGGGCAGCGCGGGCTTTTGCGTCTCGATGAAATTCTGGATCCAGGGCGGGTTATATCGAAGCGACCACCAGAATACCAGCAGGGTGAAAGCGGCCAAGATAGTGCCAGTCATTTCGATCTTGCAAAAGAGCAGGATAGGATTTTTTGACCTGTCTGCGGCGCGGCCAAAGATGTAGCCGCCCAGCGCCAGTCCCAACAGGAAGATGAACAGAATGGAGGGAAAGCTGTAGGCCGTGTTCTTGTTGACGATGTGCAGGATGCGGATCCAAAGCATTTCGAAGCCCAGGCCGATGAAACCCACCAGAAAGGAAGAAACCAGGATGGTTTTATAGCCCCATTGCATGGCAGGCGCAACTGCTTGTGGTTCTGGCCCAGCTGCCTGGGCATCGCGTTCCTGCCAGCGGGCCAGGATGACTGCGCACAGGCCGACGATGGCATTCATGGCAACCGCGATATAAGTCGTGCCGTCGAAACCGTAGGTTCCGATCAGTACGAAGCCAGCCAGGGCGGTCCCAAAAGCCGCGCCCAGCGTGTTGATGCCGTACAGGATACCGATCACGCTCCCCGACGTCTCGACGCGGTGCACGAAGGACTGCGTCAGCAAGGGCAGCGTCATGCCCATCAACGTGGTGGGGATCAGCAAAATCGCGAAGCTGATCAGGAACACCAGCGCGTACGGACTCCCAGCTGTCTTCTGCCCGATCCAGAAGATCAACGGCTGGCTGACGAGACCGAAGGCAGCAATTCCGAGCTCAAGCAAGCCGTAGACCAGCAGCGTGTTCTTGACCTGGCGCGCCAGCCGCCCTCCCAGCAGCGAGCCAAGTCCCAGCCCAGCCATGAACGCGCCCACGATCAAGGTGACCGACACCATGCTCACGCCGAAGAACAGTTCCAGCAGCCGCTCCCAGACGATCTGGTACACCAGCCCGGCCGCGCCAGACACAAGAAATAGACTGGCAAATAGAAACAAAATGATGGATTGTCGTTTCTGCATTGAGTTCTCTTATGTGGCTTGCTGTAATACCTTCTGGAATGCCTTCAGCAAATCCCCGCGTTGCTCGAAGCCGGATTCGCCCAGTTCGCTCATCCCCAGGTAGACCCGCTCCCGGCAGCGCCGCAACAGACCGGACGTCAGCCGCGCCAGAGATTCCCTGCTCATCTGGACTTCATCCGCATCGGACCAAATTCGGCCTGCTTCCCATTCGCGGCTTAACACATGCGGATGGGTCAACGGCTGCGCCAGGCGCTCGTACCAGCCGCTGGAGCCCGCGTCCAGCCAGAACTGGACGGTCACGGGACGGTTCATCATCAGGAAGGTGTAAGCGGGCGCGACCAGCACGGCATCCTCGTCTTCCGTCCGCCAGGATTCGAGGTACTGCGCTGCGATCACGCCGTCGTTGAGCATGGCGATATATTCGCTACCCAAGTCTGACATGTCCGACAAGTCTGACTTGTCGGACTGTCTCACCGGCTCGAACGTCTGACGAAACTTTCTGACCGATTCGACCAAACTCGCAGCGACACGGACGGAATCAAAGTTGGAATGGAAACCGAAGCCAGGTTGCGAAAGCACTTCACCAAACAGTTTACGCAAAAAGTGATCAAGAGGGAGCTGTTCGCCATCCTGGTACGATAACACCCAATCCCGAAGCAGCGAATAACGATTCCCGAGTGTAAACGTGATGCGTTCCTGAACGTCTGGCTTGATGCCATCGAAGGGCGCCAGCGACAGATCGCGTTGACGATAGACAATTTCGGCCAACAACTGCGCGCGGACCAGGTCCATGCCCTCGATGGATTGCATCAAGGCATAGGCCACGTCGAATTTCGGTGGGTGGATTTTCCAAATCGGGTGCGCTAACGCAGCCAGGGTCAGCAGGGCATGGCTGGCGGGTTCGTCGCGCAGCGAACGCGACGGGCGGTGCGAGCGCCAGGGGATGTTTCGCGCGTCGAGGCGGTTGGTCAGCGAGAAGCGTAAGGCGTCGGAAAGATAGGGAGCCAGGATAACAATTTCAGATGGAGACAGGCCATCATCGAGCAGCATGAGCGTTTCATCCGCAATGGCATCCAAAAGTTCAGGGTAGAAGCGGGATTGGACGAAAGACAGGGAATCGACCCTCACCCCTGCCCCTCTCCCTTTCAGGGAGAGGGGTGCCGAAGGCGGGGTGAGGGTCGGGGCAATCGCTTCACTTAACGCCTCTTCCAAACTGGCAACCCCCTCTGACACTACAAAACTTTCCTGCAACACAGCCTGTTCAGCGCACAATTCACGCAAAGCCCAACCGGTCTCCGGGTCTGCACCCAGGAAGCGGCGATAGCCCCCGCCTTCATCGTAGATCAGCAGGGCGGATTGAAAATCCGTCAACCAATCGCGGATGATGTCATGTCCGCGCGGGACATCTTCTTCCACGTTATCGTAAATCAGATGGCGATAGGTTTTCGTTAAATAATTGCGGACGTGCTCTTCAGGCCAGAGATAAGTCCAGAACACGTCCAGTTGCAGGGAAAAATCCAGCAGGTTGTGGTCAAGGCAGTATTTTCTAAATCGCAGGGCGCAATCCTGCGCATCGGCGTAGACGCGGCGCTGGGCCGGATCGCCGAACCAGGCCGAGTCCAAGCGCGCGCCGATTTCGTCCACGGGGAAACCGATCGCGGCGGATTTGTTCAGGTTGTCGATGATCTGGGAATAAAGGCGGTTGCGGTCGATGGTGACCGACTCGAAATACCCCTCGTCCAGCAATGGGCGAACGATGTGCGCCATGTAATACTGCGCCGTTTCGAGCGTGAGAAAAACGGGCGGCTGGTCGGGATGGGCGAAACCTGCCGCATCAGCCGCCAGCGGCCAGAATAGGTCCACCATGCGGCGGGCGAGACCGCCCACCGTGGCCAGCGTCACTTCACCGCCGGGAGCAGTTCCGGGTCCGTGTAATGAGGCGAGATAGGGTTCCTGTAGCGTCCGCTGCGGGGTCAGGACCAGAAGCGAGTCTGCACGAACGCCTTGCTTGAGCAGGTATTCCATCCGCTCCACGCCGACAGTCGTCTTTCCGCATCCGGTCGGTCCGGAGAGAAAAACTTTCGCATCCAGCGGAGAACGAGCCATTTTTCTTTGGGCGGCGTTGGGCTTTGCCATGCTCCAAGATTAGCGGAGGGACGCGCCTTTGTCAATGGGCAAAGGAACTTTTTTCCGCCGGAGAGCGTCTCTCAAATAAGTTGGTGTTTTCCAAAAGGAGAGAGAAATGGCAGATAAACTTATGCGCACTGTTGTGATGATGTCGTTTTTTCTTGTGCTGGCCTTGTTCTCCGGCTGCGGCGCGAATGGGACCAGCCTCACGGAAGCAGATAACGGCAAGCAAATCACCATGAAGCCAGGCGACATTGTGACGCTAACGCTCGCGTCGAACCCGACCACAGGCTATAGCTGGCTGGTGATGGAAATCGACGACACCGTCCTGGTCCAGGATGGTGATCCTGAATACAAACCATCGCCGGGCTCAGAAGGCCTAGTCGGCGCGGGCGGCACGGAGACTTTCCGCTTCAAAGCCGTCAGCGCCGGGGCAACCTCGCTGAACCTGGGGTATATGCGCCCCTGGGAAAGCGTGCAGCCCATTGAAACCTTCAAAGTTCAAGTTGTTGTGCAGCAGTAGTATTTTTACTATCGCGTCCGTTCCGACCTTCAAACGCGACTGGATCTCAAGGATTTCCCGTTCGATAGTCACCAGCTTTAAATCTCCCTCGAAGATAAGCTGAAAAATAGCGACGAGTACGTTTTTATAGTGGATCCAAGCCTGAGCGGCATTGACAGCAGTGTCCTGGTTTCAGGCTGGGATTTGCTGCCAAAGCTCTCCGCCGAAAACGAAGACCACATTTACAAAGTCTATAATGAATCCTTCTCGCGCGCTCGTTTTTATCTCGAAATCACGCATCCATGGTTTTCGGCCTTCATGAAGAGCATCTTTGCGGCAATCGTGATCGTTGCTGTCGGCATGTTGTCGTTCCTGATAAGCTATGAGGATGCGCAGGACCGCATCGGACTCACCTCTGGCACGCTGGCCAGCGCCATCTTCTACCATTTGACCCTGACCTCATCCGTGCCGCCCGTAGGCTATCTGACCTACGGCGACCAATTCATGATCTTGCAATATATTTTCATCACCGCAGCGCTTGCCACTTCTGTTGCGTTGTTCCTTTTGGTCAGCGCGGAAAAGCGCGGCAAGCGTAACGAAAAATTGGCGCAACAAATAGATATCTGGACTCGTCGCATCATCCCGCCTTTGTGGATTGTGTCCATGATAGCATTGCAATTTATTTCTGTAGGGTTCCCGACTTCAACCCCCTGACAATTTGGTAACAATGCCAGGATCGACATCTACACTTGAATTATCTTTCCAGTGCAGATTGCTGCGGGTTCTCCGGGTTGTAAAAAACGGTCACGTCAGCGCCAACCGGATACTTATCAACGATGTTATAGCTGTCTCGACTGCCATAAGATGACATGTGAACGTCTCCGGCTTTGATCTGACTGTTGCTGTAATCCCTGCCATACACGTTATACTGATAAACGATAAAAGGGCTGACACTGGTATAGTCACCGCCAGAGACTTCTACACGCGAAGTGATTACTTTCCCGGTGGTCGATGCCCAATTTCTGGCAGCTTCGCGTAAGGCCTTGGCTTCCTTCGACTTCTTACTCAAAAACCAGCCGATGCCGCCAAAGATACCCAGCATGGGCAGCACGGTCACGGCGATAATGAACACAGCGAGCAAGAAAATACTACTACCGACACAAACCGTGATCAGAACAGGGGAAAGACTTTGCCAGTCCATACGTGCCTCCCGCGAGATGAATTTCCTGACAAATTTTATCCTAATTGCAATGTAAGATACATCCTGCTGTGGTCATATTTTCAGTACAGTTGCATACCTCGCTTCATCCTAGACGATTTGCCTGCTGAGGCCATAATCAGCCTATATCCATCCCATATCCATCCTATACTCGTCCTATAGGCGTTTCATTCATCCTTTTTAAACGTGGGGTTGGTAGATGGTTTCGGCAGGTTGATAATCCGTCCTACCGAGAAAAACCGCCCGTCGAATTTATACGACGGGCGGTTTGTTATTTTCATCTACCGGGATTGCCAGCCAACTATCGAACCCACCCCTTTGCGACCCACAACCGCCAGCGCAGGCAAGTCCAGACACGGAAGGTAAATTAGTTTGTTCTTCGGGCAGATCATATAACAACAAAGTTATCCCTGTCCATCCATTTTGGCTGTCATTGCATGATCGCAAAAGAGACAGGGGTTACGCAGTTGAATGAAATAAGGGTTTGGTATCCTTTCACGAACTGCGTAAGTCCTAA
>CAZLOC010000226.1:0-6601 GCA_964560935.1 uncultured Anaerolineaceae bacterium
CTTACGAGGAGCACCATCACCTGGTGATTTCCGATGAAGCCCTTGAAGCGGCCACCCATCTATCATCCCGTTATGTGACCGAGCGTTTCCTGCCTGACAAAGCCATCGACCTGATCGATGAATCGTCCTCGCGTGTGCGCATGTACAAGAGTCCCGCGGCCAAACAGGCCAAAGATTTGTTCAGCCAACTGCGCGATGTGCGCCAGAACCGCACACTGGCGGAGGAAGATGGCAGCCTGGAAGATGTCAGGGAATGGGAGGAGAAAGAACTTGAATTGCAGGAAAACCTCGAACGCCTGCGCACCGGCTGGGACCGTGCCAGCAGCCCTGTGGTCTCGGCGGAAGACATCGCCGAAGTCGTCTCCATGTGGACCGGTGTCCCGCTCATGCAACTGGCCGAAGAAGAAAGCGAACGCCTGCTGAAAATGGAAGAAGAACTGGAAGGTTCCATTATTGGCCAGAAAGACGCCATCGACGCCATTTCTCGCGCTGTGCGCCGCGCGCGAGCCGGTCTCAAGGATCCGCGACGCCCGATCGGTTCGTTCATCTTCCTGGGCCCCACCGGCGTTGGCAAGACCGAATTGACCAAGTCCCTGGCCAAGTTCATGTTCGGCAGCGAAGACGCGGCCATCCAGCTTGACATGTCCGAGTTCATGGAGCGGCACACAGCCTCACGTCTGGTCGGAGCGCCTCCCGGATACGTCGGTTACGAAGATGCTGGTCAGCTGACCGAAGCGCTGCGCCGTCGCCCGTACTCCATCGTCGTCTTCGATGAAGTGGAGAAAGCCCATCCCGAAGTGCACAACATGCTGCTTCAGATCATGGAAGAAGGCCATCTCTCGGATGCGCGCGGCCGCAAAGTGGACTTCCGCAACGCCATCATTGTCATGACCTCCAACATCGGCGCAGACGTGATCAAGAAGCAGGGCGCGCTCGGCTTCCAATTGAAACGTGACGAGCAAACCGAAGAGCGTTTTTCGTACGAAGAGATGCGCAAGAAGCTGACCGAGTCGCTCAAGAAAGTCTTCCGGCCTGAGTTCATCAACCGTGTGGACAGCGTGGTGGTCTTCCGCGCCCTGAACAAGGAAGATATCCAGAGTATCGTCAAGCTCGAACTGGACAAGGTCTCTGAGCGCTTGCAGGAGCACAATCTGACCCTGATCGCCTCGCCGGAAGCGCTCTCACTGCTGGCCGACCTGGGTTTCGACCCCGAATTCGGTGCCCGTCCGTTGCGCCGTGTCATCCAGCACAAGGTGGAGGATCCCCTCTCCGACAAAGTGTTGGCCGGTGATTTTGGCGACGGTGCCACCGTTCTGGTAGATGTGAACGAGGAGAACGAGATCATCCTGACGCATCAGGAAGAGAAAGAAAAAACGCCAGCGCCTGCGGCGTAAATAACAATCCATTGATCAGACCCTAAAGGTCTCCAAGACCTTTAGGGTCTTTTTGTAACCAAATCTTAATAAATTTTTCATCGGTATACAGCGTCTATTGGTATGAAAGGAGAAATTATCATGAATACCCAAATCGCAACATTAGCTGGCGGCTGCTTTTGGTGTCTGGAAGCTGTCTTTGACGAGGTCAAAGGCGTGCAATCTGTGGAATCCGGCTACGCCGGCGGGCACGTGGAAAACCCCAGCTATCAAGCTGTTTGCACCGGTATGACCGGTCATGCCGAAGTCGTGCGGGTCACCTTCGATGCGGACGTGGTCTCATATAAAGACCTGTTGAACGTCTTCTTCGGCATCCACGACCCAACCACGCTCAACCGCCAGGGCGCGGACGTGGGCACACAGTACCGCTCGGCCATCTTTTACCACGATGACGAGCAGAAGGCGATTGCCGCAGGTGTCATCAAAGAGTTGGAAGCGCAGAAAATCTTTGACAGGCCCATCGTCACCACGCTGGAGAAAATGGATACACTCTATGTGGCTGAGGATTACCACCAGGAATACTTCGCCAACAATCCCTACCAGCCCTACTGCGCGGCGGTCGTTGCACCCAAAGTGGCCAAGTTCCGCAAGCACTTTTTGGAGATGCTGAAGAAAGAACAGACAGTATAGTTCCCAACAAACCATAAAGGCACTGAGACACAAAGCCGCGAATGGTTGAGTTTGTGCCATCGAGGCTTTGTGTTTTTTGTTGTTTTTCACTCTTACGGTAAAATCACTCTAATGGATAGCAAACCCACCTTCCGCGTCGGCGACATCCCGGTCTACGGCAAGACCATCCTCTCGCCCATGGACGGCGTGTCCGACTGGCCCTTCCGCTCGCTGTGCCGTCGTCTGGGATCGGCCATGTCGTACACCGAATTCGTCCGCGCGGAAGATGTGTTGCAGGGACGCAAATCGATCTTCAAGAGACTGACGTATGAGGAATCCGAGCGACCGGTCGTTTTCCAGGTCTACGGCGATGACCCGGACGAGATCGTGGAGGCCGCGCTTCGCATCCGGGACCCGGGGCCTGATATGATCGACCTGAACATGGGCTGTCCCGCGAAATCTGTCGCCAACCGCGGCGCGGGCGTGGGGATGATGCGCACGCCGCTCAAGATCGCGCGGACGTTCCGCAAGCTGACCGCTGCGCTCGACATCCCGGTCACGGGCAAGATGCGCATCGGCTGGAATGACTGTCAGACCTACAAGCTGGTGGCCCGCATTGTGGAGGAAGAAGGCGGCGCGCTGATCGCCATCCACGGGCGGACGAAGGAGCAGGGCTACGGCGGGGTTGCGGACTGGGATGCGATAGCCGAGGTCAAGGCGGCGGTAAAGATTCCTGTTGTCGGGAATGGGGACGTCAGAACAGTGGCTGACATTAAACGGATGCAGGACTATACAGGCTGCGAAGCGGTCATGATCGGGCGCGAAGCCATGGCCAATCCGTGGATCTTCTCCGGTCGTGACCGGGAAGGGGTCCCGCCGGAAGAAGTCCGTCAATTCATGCGCGAACATCTGAAACGCAACATCGAATTCTACGGGGAAGAAGATGGGCAGCGACTGTTCCGCAAGTACGTGGCGCAGTATTTGATGATGAAGAAGCTGACCCGCGAAGAGCGCCGGGACATCCTGAGCAAGAAGCCGCCCGAAGAGTTCCTGGCGGTGCTGGATGAAGTTGCGCTGACCCTGGCTGAAATCAGAACATAAATTCTGATATACTTTGCTAACCCTCACCCCCGGCCCCTCTCCCTGCAAGGGAGAGGGGGGAGAAATCGAATGGCAAAAACCCACACCCGTTATGTCTGCCAGCAGTGCGGACGCGTTGTTGCCAGCTACATGGGCAAATGCCCGCAGTGCGGCGAATTCAACTCGCTGGTGGAAGAAGTCATCCACGAAGAGAAGGTTCCCGCCAAGAAATCTGCCGTGCGCGGCCTGAGCGGGCGCTCCGAACCGCGGCCGATCGGTGATGTCGGCGGAGATGGAGAAGATCGCATCCATTTGCCGATTGGCGAGTTCGCGCGCGTGCTGGGCGGCGGGATTGTGCCCGGCTCGATCGTACTGGTGGGCGGCGACCCCGGCATCGGCAAGTCCACGCTGATGTTGCAAATGGCAATGGAAATGGCGGGTAAGCAAAAGGTTTTGTACGTGTCGGGTGAAGAGTCCGAGCGGCAGATCAAGATGCGGGCCATGCGTTTGGGGGCAGGTGACAAAAAATCGGATTTGCCAGCCAATTTATTGCTGGTCACGGAAACCAATTTAGAGACCATCTTCAACCACGTCCGCGAAGTTTCACCGAGCATGTTGATCATCGACTCGATCCAGACCATGTATCTCTCCGAAATGGATTCTTCGGCTGGCTCGGTCTCGCAGGTGCGCGAGTGCTCGTCACAATTGCGAGAACTTGCAAAATCAAGCGGGATTTCGGTTTTCATCATCGGGCATGTCACCAAGGAGGGTGCGATTGCCGGGCCGCGCGTGTTGGAGCATATTGTCGATACCGTGCTTTACCTGGAAGGTGACCGCTTTCAGGCTTATCGCTTGCTGCGCTCGGTCAAGAACCGTTTCGGCGCGACCGCCGAAGTGGGTGTGTTCGAGATGCGCGGGAACGGCTTGAGCGAAGTGCTCAACCCGTCTGAGGCTTTTTTAGCAGAGCGTATGGTCAACGCGCCGGGTTCGGCCATCGCTGTGACGATGGAAGGTACGCGTCCGCTGCTGGTCGAAATCCAGGGACTTACCAGCCCAACCCAATTTGGCAATGCACGCCGCACGCCCAACGGTGTGGATTTCAACCGCCTCTTGCTGATTGCAGCGGTGTTGACGCGCCGCGTGGGGGTCAAACTGGGCGAGCAGGATATTTTTGTCAATGTGGTCAGCGGCTTGAAAGTGGACGAGCCCGCTGCCGACCTGGCGATTGCGGCTGCGATTGCATCATCGTGGCGCGATATGCCTGTCCACGCCGAGGCGGTGCTGATCGGCGAAGTGGGCCTGGCAGGGGAACTGCGCATGCCCGGGCAGATGCAAATCCGCTTGCGCGAAGCGGCCAAACTGGGCTTCAAGACTGCCATTGTGCCCAAGGCCATCCGCAAGGGGGACGATTGGCCGAAAAATATCGAAATCATCGAGACGCGTTCGCTCAAGCAGGCATTGGATTCGGCTTTGATGGGAAGTGAAAGACCCAAAGGGCGGAAAGTGGCGTAATTTTCGTAAAGGCGCGATAAAGTATACTAAAATGGTAAGCGCCCCTGCAGGAGATCATTAATATGGCTCACTACAAACTCGCTTTCATCGGTTTCGGCAACGTTGCTCGCGCGCTGGCGCGCCTTTTGCTGCGCAAAGAAGATGTGTTGAAATCGAAATATGGGATCACATTCTCTGCGACCGGCATCGCCACAGGCAGCCACGGCTTTGCTGTCAGCCCGGATGGCCTCAACCTGCTCCAATGTGTGGAAGTTGTCGAAGCCGGCGGTGCGCTCGACAGATTTTCTACCCAACCGGTTTCCAACTCCATCGAAGTCATCAAAGGCTCCCAGGCTGATTTCATGTTCGAGAACTCGCCTGTCAACCACAGCACCGGACAGCCCGCCATCGACCACGTCCGCGCGGCGCTGGAGTTGGGCATGCACGCCTCCACCGCCAACAAGGGGACGGTGGTGCACGGTTACCGCGAACTGACCGCGCTGGCAGAGTCCAAAGGCCGCAAGTTCTATTTCGAATCGACCGTATTGGGCGGCTCGCCGCTTTTTTCGGTCTTCCGTGAAACCATGCCTGCCGCAGAATTAATGTCCTTCCAGGGCATTTTGAATTCCACCACCAACATCATCCTGTCACGCATGGAGCGCGGCGAGAGTTTCGACCAGGCGGTCAAGTATTGCCAGAGCATTGGCGTGGCCGAGACCGACCCATCCGCGGATGTGGATGGCTGGGACGCGGCCATCAAAGTCGCTGCGCTGGTGACCGTCTTGATGGATACTCCATTCACGCCGCAGCAGGTGGAGAGAAAGGGCATTCGGGAGATCACGCCTGAGATGATCGAGCAGGCCAAGGCGGGTGGGAAGCGCTGGAAACTGGTCTGTTCGGCGGAAAAGGTTGGTGTTGGTGACAAAGTCGAAGCCAGCGCTAAGCCGGAGCTTGTCCCCATGTCCTCTCCGTTGTATAGTATGGAGGACTCAACCACCGGCGTCGCTTTCCGCACGGATGTGCTGGGCGATTATTCGATCGTCGAGTCTGAGCGTGAAGGCATGGTGGCGGGACCCATCCCGACGGCTTACGGGTTGTTCGCGGACTTTGTGAATGCAGCCAAAGGAGGCTGATGTGGCAGAGATTACGCTGAAACAGGTCATGCAAGTTTTAGAGGAGGGCTGGGGAGAATATGTCAAACAGTTCAATACACTTTCTTCTGAGGCTCAGGCAGCGTTCCTGCAAAGAGAAGGTTTTGCCACCTTCCACGACTTACTGGCGCACGTCATCGGCTGGTGGGAGGAGGGGTTGTGGGTCATCACCGGCATCCTGGACGATCCCAGCTTTACCTGGCAGGAACGTGACACGGACACCTTCAACCGGGAACTGATCGAGAAATATCGTTCCTGGAGCCAGGAGGATTTGCTGCTACATTACGAAAACGTACGCGAGGCCTTACTAAACCTTGTGGCCGAATTACCGGAGGATGCACTGACAAACAAAGATATCCGTGGTTGGTTGTACGCGGATGTGATCGAGCATTTGGAAGACCATAAAATTGCATAATTAAAACCACAAAGTCACCAAGCCACGGAGACACGAGAATTAAAAATTGGTGACTTTGTGTCTTTGCGTCTTCGTGGTAAATGGGAGGGCACAATTATGGAAGAAAGAGATGTTTTCATCGTATCGGCCGTGCGAACGGCGATGGGCGTGGGCAAACCGGGCGGGGCTTTGTATGAATTCCTGCCGGTAGATCTGGCTGCCATGGTCATGGGTGAGGCGGTCCGGCGCGCTGGTGTCGAGACGGAGCGCATCGAGGATGTACTGTGGGGCTGTGTCACTCCAGTCGGCGACCAGGGCGCGAACATGGCGCGCCTGGCGGCGCTCAAGGCCGGTTTCCCGCCTAAAGTCCCGGCGGTGACCATGAACCGCATGTGCAGTTCCAGCCAGAGCGCCATCCATTTTGGCGCGCAGGCCATCCTGGC
>CAZLOC010000227.1:0-6596 GCA_964560935.1 uncultured Anaerolineaceae bacterium
AAGTAGACGTGGACTACAAGGACGCCGCCCAACTGCTGGCGCGCGTCATCAAGCTATCCCGCCGCCGCTGGTACAACGATCCGCGCTTGTGGGGCGTGTTGGGAGTCCTGCTCGTGGTTGGACTTAGTATCTATTTATTCCCAAAACTTCAAGGCCTTTACTCCCAACCAGCACCTTCACCCGTCATCCTTCCGACTGGTACCTCTACGCTAACAATTAGCCCACCAGCTACGGCAACTGCTACTGAAACCTTGCTCCCTAAATCTACTCCCATCCCATTGACCTGGAAGCGTATCTCCATCGGGCAGGAATTCGAACGCGACACAGTCACTGCCATCGTCATTGACCCAAAAGACCCCGAAGTGCTTTACGCTGGCATGAAGAACGCTGGCATTTACAAATCCATCGATGGTGGACTCGCCTGGCGTCCTGCCCATCATGGTCTGGCAAGCGCGCATGTTGTGTCACTGCTAATTGATTCCCAAAATTCGCACATCCTGTATGCTGGCACATTGGACGGAATCTACAAGACTGAAGACGGGGCTGAGAATTGGTCAAAGATTGGAACTGGTAGTTATCTATTAATGGATCCGCAGAATAGCTCCCATTTGTATGCACGAGACAAGGATGGTATTTACGAAACGAAAGATCAGGGAAAAATTTGGGAGAACGTATATTCAGCAAAAGAAGGTTGTCCCGGTGCAATCCTATCATGGGCTATCCATCCTGCAAAAGGTCATAGTCTATTCATAGTCGGGGGAGAACAATGTGAAGTGGGCGTATACCTATCAAATGACGGCGGGGGCACTTGGGAATTGATAAGGAAGATTGACATTACTCCCGGTACCAACATCCTTGACTATGGACTGGACAAGCTTACTATCGGGCTGGACGAGCAAGGAAACTATCACATCCGCGAGGGCGAAGTTACCGCGTTTGAATCTACAGGTTTCACTTATTCTTATTGCGATCCTCATTTGTGTAAATTCAACCTCGAAGGTGAACAAAGGGTGAAACTCGGGAAACCGGATGTTGGAACCGGCTTGAGAGCCGTTACGATTATCACTATTTCACCTTTTGATTCAAATACAATATATGTGGGCGGAGAGGGCATATCGGTTTCTAAAGATGGCGGGCTGACATGGACAAAATTGAATGATGGGATAGGAATTGGGTTAATGCGACTTAACACAGGTTCAGGGGATGTGCCCATCCTTTACGCTCAAGCAGGAGAATGCGGTGTCGTAGATGTATATAGCCAGGGACACAGGCTGGGACAGGATGATGCAGGACAACCTCTGTATCTTTCTGTAAATGGCGGGCAAAATTGGGAGTTAAGCCTTCGCACTGGTTGTCACCTACTTCAGGATGCTGACGGATCAACCTTATACCGTGTTGGGAAGGATTGGATTTGGTCTACAGATTATTTTCATACGCTCAGTTGGCTTTGGCGGTCAAAAGATCAGGGAAAAACTTGGCAAACGGAATACATGGTCGACACTGATATTTCGAGTACGGTCGTAGCCCACCCATTCCAAAGTGGGATTCTTTTTACATATAGCCCTCAAACTTTCAAACATCCAGGCTATGGAGGAGAAAAAACATTCATATCAGAGGATTACGGACACAACTGGCAGGAGGCGGATTCGACAGGAGATGATTTAAAACCATGCTTCGGATCAACACTGCAATTTATTGATAATTATCGCCCGATGGCAATTAACCCTTCCGATGGGAATCATGTTTTTGTCGTTGAGGATGGGGTGTTGCTTGAATCCCACAATAGTTGCGATACAACGGAGACTTTTGCGACTGCCCCTAACACAAGCATGAATTCTATTGCATTCGACCCCAACAACCTCGACACGATCTACGCCGGTACCGATGACGGCGCATATATTTCCTTTGATTCCGGCGCAACCTGGCATCAAATCAACGACGGCCTGCTTGGCGCGACAGTGGTGTACTCGATTGCGGTGGACTCAGAGTCAAATGTCTATGCTGCAACACCGTATGGGATTTTCAAACTGGAGGGGGAGTGACTTAACCGCAAAGGGCGCAAAGACCGCGAAGAAAATCAAAAAATCTTCGCGCCCTTTGCGTGCTTCGCGGTGAAAAGGTGACCGATGGACAAAGACCTTGAATCTCTCTATAAAGAAGCCCAGTCTGCGCTCAAGGCAAAGGACTACGAGCACGCCAGCGACCTGCTTCGCCAAATCCTGAAAGCAGACGTGGACTACAAGGACGCCGCGCAACTGCTGGCGCGCGTCATCAGGCTCTCCCGCCGCCGCTGGTACAACGACCCGCGTTTGTGGGGCACATTGGGAGTCTTGCTCCTGGTTGGGCTGGGTTTCTTCTTTGCTCCCAAGCTTCAAGGTTTCTATACCAATCAAGCACCTACGCCAACATTAATCAATCCGACAATCACATCCTCGCCAACTGCCCAACCTCCAACTGCCACTGCGACAGCGACACTCCTCCCCACACCCACGCCTGTTTCCTTGACCTGGAAGCGGATCAACATTGGACAGGAGTTCCCGCGTGATACAGTCATCGCCTTTGAAATAGACCCCAAAGATGGTGATGTGCTATATGTCAGCATGGAAAATGTAGGATTTTATCAATCCATTGACGGCGGTATTTCGTGGCGGCCCCTTCAAATCGAAAATGTTCCTGCGGATATATCTACGAAACTGATCGCTAATAATGACCATAACCAGGAAGAGGAATACACTGTTATGAATACTGGACCAGATGGAAAAGAAAGAATTTACAGTGTTAAAACAGCCAACTGGTTCATTTCAGAGAACGGAGGTGAATCCTGGAGCGAATTCGGCATTATAGGAAAACCGCAATCAAACGCAATTACATTCGATTCTCAGGGTTCGCTATATGTTTACTGTGATTCGCATTTGTGCAAATACAGCCCGGACGGAAAACAAAAAAACACGTTAGGCAAACCTGATGTTAGTGCATTCACATTAATCGCTATTTCCTCTCATGACCCCAATACCATCTATATTGCGGGTCGAGGTATAGCGGTCTCCAAAGATGGGGGGTTGACGTGGACAAAGTTAAACAACGGATTGGGGGCAATATTACTAACTCTGGAAACCGGCGAGGGGAAACCGCCAATCCTGTGTATTCAGGAAGAATGTGATTATTCCTCATTTCCCTATCTTATGGAAAAATTTGACTACCTTACCGATGGTAAGGGAAGAAAGGAGCCCGGTCAGCCACTCTTTATTTCGAAAAATGGCGGCCAGACATGGGATTTGGTTTCACAGACTGGTTGTTATTTAATTAAAGACGCGGATGGAGTCACTCTCTATCGAATCGCGCGAGCTATCGAATTCTGCAACAATTGTGAGAACCCGGATGGTTGGATCTGGAGGTCGCAAGATGGAGGCCAGGTTTGGCGAAAAGTAATGGCGCCCCATATTTACTGGAACCTGCTCACTCTTGTCGCCCACCCAACCCAAAGCGGAACGCTATTTGCATTGAATCAGCCTGATGCGCCAGAGCAATTCATATCGAAAGACTATGGAAGTAGTTGGGAAAGAGTAAATCCGCCACTGGAAATCAAATCTTGCTATGGATCAACCCTGCAATTCATTGACAAATACCGCCCAATGGCGATTGACCCGTTTGATGGAAATCACGTCTTCGTCATCGACAATGGTACTTTACTCGAATCGCACGATAGTTGCGACACAACGGATGCCTTTAAATCCGCTCCAGACATGAGTATGAATTCGATTGCATTTGACCCCAACAATTCGGACACCATTTATGCAGGCACGGACGGCGGCGCGTACATCTCCTTCGACAGCGGTCAAACTTGGGGGCAAATCAACGACGGACTGCTCGGCGCGACGGTGGTATATTCGATTGCGATTGACAAGGATAGCAACGTCTACGCCGCCACGCCATATGGCATCTTCAAACTGGAGAATAAGTAATGTCATTGCGAGACGGCGTCCTTTCGACGAAGCAAACTCCTCATCAAACCGGGGATTGCTTCATCGCAGAGAACGCTCCTCGCAACCCCGCCATACTCCCGGCGGGGCAATGACATACCCGGAGTGAACAGGTGATCGATGGACAAAGACCTTGAATCTATTTACAAAGAAGCCCAATCCGCGCTCAAAGCAAAGGACTACGAGCACGCCAGCGACCTGCTCCGCCAAATCCTGAAAGCAGACGTGGACTACAAAGACGCCGCACAATTGCTGGCGCGCGTCATCCAGCTCTCGCGCAGGCGCTGGTACAACAATCCGCGCACCTGGGGCGCGTTAGGAGTTCTGCTTCTGGCTGGACTGGGCATCTACCTGTTCCCAAAACTTCAAGGCCTCTACGCCCAACCAGCGCCTGCACCGGTCATCCTCTCGACCGATACTTCTGCTCCAACCATTGCTCCACCAGCCACGGCCACCGCGACGTTGCTTCCCACGCCTACTCCCATCCCCCTGACCTGGAAACGCATCTCCCTCGGCCAGGAATTCGAACGCGACACAGTTACTGCTTTTGCAACAGACAAGAAAGACCCAGATGTGATCTACGCCGCCATGAAAAATGCAGGCGTGTACAAAACCATCGATGGCGGTCTCTCCTGGCGGCCTGCGCATCAGGGATTGGCAAACACCCAGGTTGAGTCCTTGCTGATCGATTCCCAAAACTCGCGCATCTTATTTGCTGGCACAATGCTTGACGGGATCTTCAAGACCGAAAACGGCGGTGAGAATTGGTACTGGGTTGGTGATGGAACATACCTGTTGATGGACATGCAAGACAATTCCCACTTGTATGCGCGTGATGAAAATGGCATTTATGAAACAAAGGATCAGGGAAATACCTGGGCAAATGCCTATGCTTTGAAAAAAGATTGTCCTGACGAGATTCGGTCGTGGGCTATCCATCCTGCAGAAGGGAATATGCTCTTCATAGGAGGCGGGGAGACATGCGCGGGAGTGTATCAATCCAGCGATGGCGGAAGTACTTGGATATTGATTGGGATGGAAGACAAACCCAATATCAATAATCTTGCCATTGGATTGGATAAACAAGGAAACTACTCCATCTACACCTATTTTCAATCATCCACAGTGGGAGCAGAAGGTGGAATATATGTATCGCATGATGGAGGTGCAAATTGGTCTCACACAAATATCACAGGTGGCTGCGATGTCCTAACTTCTGACCCAGACAATCCATCTACAATTTATTGCGCTGCAAACAGGCTATATGTAATCCGAAAAAAGGGAGATGCATGGCAAAATTTCCCCGGTACGCAGTCAATAGCTTATTCGGCAATCCACATCGATCATCCCAATGGCATAGATCGTGTTATCACAAGCGGAACCAATTTTTCCAATCAAGACTATCCATATGTTTCAGTTTTCATTTCTACAGATGGCGGCTTTTCATGGTCCAAAAATAGTGACGGGATCGGGTCAGCACGGGCGGATCTCAAGAATGACCCGCTAGATACTGAGAGAATGTATCTAGCTACGCACTATTATTCTGGCGGACTTGCACATTCATCTTGCAAATTATATCGCTCACAAGACGGTGGAAAAAGTTGGTTGTCAACAATAGTCGCAAGTTGGTGCGGTCCATCTTTTGATACAACCTATGCGTTCTACTTGATCGAGGTGGGCTCGCTACAAAAATCACGGGATGGCGGTGAAACCTGGTTATGGGATTTTGGAAATTTCAATAATGAGCAACAGAAGGCGGCTGAAGAGGCTAAATACTTTGCAAACAGGTTGCCAGACTGGGATCGCGGAGTATCATTTCAAAGTGTATCGGCCAATCCATATATTGAAGAGCTCATATATGCCATTGGCAATACCATCTATTATTCAACAAACGCTGGTTATTCCTGGCAATTGAGCGGGAGAAGCGAAGGCTCTTGGGATGCAAGGTTGTTCTATACCAAGCAAGGTACAACAATATATGCCATCGGCAGATACCATCAAGCCTACTCCACCGATAGCGGCAAATCCTGGCAAAATTGTGGACAGGACGTGACCGCCTCACGCTCCGACACGCGCCTGGCGCTTGATTTGCAAGGTTCGCGTCTTTACCTGGCAACCCCTGGCCAGGGCGTGCTGGTCAGCACAGATAACTGCGGATCGTGGCAGCCAAGCAACAACGGCTTGACGAATCTCTTTGTCAACACGCTTGCGATTGGTCCCAACAACTCGAACACAATCTATGCAGGCACGGATGGCGGTGCGTACATCTCATTCGATGGCGGACAAACATGGGGACAAGTCAACGACGGCCTGCTCGGCGCGACAGTGGTATATTCAATCGTGGTAGATAAGGATAGTAATGTCTACGCTGCCACGCCGTATGGGATATTCAAACTGGAGGGGAAATGAGCAACGACCTCGAACGCCTCTACCAGGACGCCAAAGCTGCCCTCGCTGCAAAGGAATTCAACCGCGCCAACGACCTGCTCCGCCAAATCCTGAAGGTAAACGTGGATTACAAAGACGCCGCGCAACTGCTGGCGCGCGTCATCCAGCTCTCCCGCAGGCGCTGGTACAACGATCCGCGTTTGTGGGGGGCATTGGGAGTCTTGCTTT
>CAZLOC010000228.1:0-6584 GCA_964560935.1 uncultured Anaerolineaceae bacterium
TACTGGTGCACGGTTTCTCCGTCCCCTACTTCATCTGGGACCCTACCTTCGAATTCCTGGTGAAATCCGGTTTCCGCGTCTTGCGCTACGATCTGTACGGACGAGGCTTCTCAGACAGGCCGCGAGCCCGCTACGATATTGATTTGTTTTGCAAGCAATTGCTAGAATTGTTGGATACACTTGGCTTAGAACGCTTCATTCTGATGGGCCTCTCTCTGGGCGGGCCGATCTCAGCCACCTTCACAACACGCTACCCTGGGAGAGTCCAAAAGCTGGTTTTGGTCGACCCGGCCGGAGCAAGACCTGTCACTTTTCCGAGAGTGCTCAAGGCTCTGACAACGCCCGGGTTCGGCGAACTGGCCCTCGGTCTGTTCGGACGCGGGCGGCTGCTGAAGGATGTCGAATCCGATTTCTATGATCCTGCACACGTCAAGGCCTTCGTCGAAAAGTACATGGTCCCGATGAAATACAAGGGCTTTATGCGCGCCATCCTTTCGACCATGCGCAACGGAATGTTGGGAGATTTCTCAGCGACCTATCGTAAGGTCGGAGAACTGGGCACGCCCACCCTGCTGCTCTGGGGCCGGGATGATAGAACTGTCCCGTTCGAGCACAGCCACGACCTCCGCGTCGCCATCCCGCAAGCGGAATTACACGTCTTCGAAAACTGCGGGCACATCCCGCACTACGAAAAGCCGGGCAAAGCAAACCCGATCCTGCTGGAGTTCCTGAGATGAACAAGGAAGACACCCTGATACTTTATAAATACAACGCCTGGGCCAATGCGCGCATCCTGAAGGCCACGGCGCAAGTGACAGCGGAGCAGTTCCTCGCACCGGCCTCATTCAGCCACGGCGGGCTGCGCGGCACGCTCGTCCACATCCTGTTCGCCGAATGGATCTGGCGCAGGCGCTGGGAAGGTCATTCACCGGCTGTATGGTTGCAACCCGAAGATTTTCCCGGCTTTGAATCGCTGCGCACGCGCTGGGGTGCGGAAGAAAAAACGCTGATGCATTTCGTAGAAAACATCAGTGAAGAAGCCTTGAACGATTCCGTACAGTATAGCAGGACCGACGGCGAACCGCGCGAAAATATTCTCTGGCATTTGATGGTCCACCTGGTCAACCACGGCACGCAACACCGGGGCGAGGCCGCCGCCATGCTGACCGGGTTCGGGCACTCGCCGGGCGATATTGACTTGATCGTATTTTTGCGTGAAGAGCCTTGAAAATACAAATTTTGGCGGGTTAAAAACCCGTCCTAAGAGAGTGTTTTGAAATTCGGATTCACCAGGGATAAACAGAGATGAACAATGATTTTTGAGCGTTTTCGCCCTTGAAAATTGGCCTTTTAGTGTTCATGAGGTCAAATTGACGTTTATCCCCGTTCATCTCCGGTTAATTTCTGGATTTTCAAAACACTTTCTAAGACACTTATGCTACAACCCTTGAAAGTATGTATACCCAAATAAGAAATTACTTCTATGACAACAGACACAACATTGCAGTCTTTGTACTGATCAATACTGCCTGCCTGGTGTGTGTTGCTCTTGTCGTCGCACGCGTGGCCTACAGCGCTTCCAACCGTCATCTCGGGTTGATCTGGAACCTGTTCCTGGCATGGATCCCGTTCATCCTTTCTTATATCACCCATGCCGTTTCGTGGAGACGGAACTGGCTGTATCTGATCTTGCCGGTCACTGCGTTTTTGTGGCTGATCTTCTACCCCAACGCGCCATACATGCTCACCGATCTCCAGGACCTGGCGAGGCGACCTGGCGGAGCGCCGTTGTGGTATGACGTGATCGTTGTCGTATGGTGCTCATGGACAGGTATGCTGCTGGGAGTCATCTCGTTGTACTTGATGCACGACATTATCCTGCGCAAATTCGGACGGGCGGCAGGCTGGATCTTTGTCTTTGTGATCTCAGGCCTGAGCAGTTTTGGCATCTACATCGGCCGCTTCGTACGCCTGAATTCCTGGGATATCCTGCAAAACCCGGCAGAGACAGCCATGGAGATCCTGGGCATCGTGATCGACCCGAGCATGCGACTGGCGGCCTTTACTTTCCTGTATACATTCTTTTTCCTGTTCATCTTCCTGCTGATGTATTCGTTCAGCCATATGCTTCACGAACATAGTTCAAGGGCGCGGGAGACACCTGAACAGATTGGGTCGACAAAGTCTTGAGTAAGCCAGCATGAAGCCCATTATGCACCAATTTGCCCATAACAAATACCGCCTGACGGTCTTCGGCTTGCTGGCCGGGGCATCTATCTTCTGCGTAGCCATGCTCCGCTTTCGTGCCTCCGTCACCGGCTCGATCCATTATTCCTTCCTGATCTGGAACCTGTTCCTGGCCTGGATCCCATTTGTCATTGCTTACGTAACGTACATCGCTTCTATCGGGCGGCGCTGGTTATATGCCATCATCCCGGTCAGCGCCTGCTTGTGGTTGATCTTCTTCCCGAATGCGCCCTACATTCTGACCGACTTCCAGCACCTGAGTTATGCCGGGAGCGATATCCCGGTCTGGTACGACGTGATCCTGCTGATCTGGTTTTCCTTCACCGGCCTGTTCCTCGGCATGGTCTCGCTCTTCCTGATGCAAGAGGTCGTGCGCCGCGAATTCGGCCGCTGGTTCGGCTGGGGCTTTGTGGTGCTGGTGGCTGCGCTGACCACAGTCGGCATCTACATGGGGCGCTTCCTGCGCTGGAATTCCTGGGACATCCTGGGCAGCCCCGGCGACCTGGCCCAGTTCACCCTCTACTACCTGATCAACCCCACGCCCCGCTCGCTCGTTTTCTTCAGCCTGTTTGCGCCCTTTTTCCTGTTCATCTACCTGCTTTTATATGCCTTTGGTCACCTGCTGCTCGAGCGTAAAGAGCGCTGAACCTGTGGTTTAATAGTCCAATGCCTGCTTTAATTCTCATTCGTGGCGGGGGCGACCTGGCCTCCGGTGTGGCCCTGCGCTTGCATCGCGCCGGGCTAAAAGTGCTCATCAGCGAACTGCCGCAACCGCTGGCCGTCCGTCGGACCGTCGCTTTCGCCGAGGCGGTCTACGCAGGGCAGGTCACGCTCGAAGGGGTAACTGCCAGTTTAGTTAATGGGGAGCAGGTTGCGGCTGCGCTGGAGGCGGGGGAAATCCCGGTCCTGGTCGACCCGGATGCCTCCATCCTGACATCCCTGGACTTTTCCGTCCTCATCGACGGACGCCTGACCAAGCATCTCCCCGAGCCCCTCCCGGTCCCCGTCCCGCTTCACATCGGACTGGGTCCCGGCTTCCACGCCGGACGGGACTGCCACGCTGTGATCGAAACCCGCCGGGGGCACAGCCTGGGGCGGGTCTACTGGGAAGGAACGGCACAGGCTGATAGCGGCCAACCCGAAGGCGACCCGCGCCGCGTGCTACGCGCGCCCGCCGACGGACAGCTTATCGGATACGCGCAGATCGGCGATCACCTGGAAGCGGGCGCTTTGATTGCAGAGATCCTCCCCTATGTCATTCTGAGCGAAGCGAAGCCCGCCCTGCCCGCGCCAGTGCCGCAGGTACAGGTGAGCCGGGCCGAAGGGAATCTCCAGTTGAAACAAGGAGACTCTTCGCCACCTCCGGCGGCTCAGAGTGACATGGTAAAAATCGTCAGTCCCTTCCCCGGGGTCCTGCGCGGATTGATCCATCCCGGCTTGCACGTGAAAAAAGGTCTCAAAGTCGGCGATGTAGACCCGCGCGATGACCCGGAAATGTGCAGTCTGGTTTCCGACAAAGCGCTGGCAATCGGCGGCGGTGTGCTCGAAGCGCTGCTCTCGAAGCCCGAAATCCGCGCAATTTTGTGGTAATATGCGCGTTCCCAATTTTTATCACTGCGAACACCCGCAGGCCGTCCGCCCCGTGAGGGCGTCGGCCCGCCGTTCGTCGCGAGCGACGAAGATGCTACGCGAAAACGGGAGGGCATGGCAATCTCATGCTTGCTGGTTACTTGAGATTGCCACGCCGCCCTTCGACTGGGGGCTTCGCCCTCCGCTCAGGGCGGCTCGCAATGACATCCTTACAAAGGTATTCTTATGACACAAGACAACCCCTCAGAAAACAATACGGCAAAACCGAAGGGCAGGCTGGACAACCCTATTTTGCGTTTTATAAGCATATTGGTGGCCTTCATTGCCGTTTGCACTTTACTTTACAGTATCGCCAACTTGACGCCGATTATCCCTGTCATGGCGGGCATATTCTTTTTGATGCTCTGGTTCCTGCCTTCCTTTTGGAATTTGATCGAGTACGTATTCAGCAAGCGTCCATCCAGCACCCTGGGACGCTTTACCCTGAACCTCGTCCTTGCCATCATCATGGCCTCTGCATTCGAAGATATCCTGGAGATCATTATAAAATTTGCCAGGATCGCCATGTGGATGCTCCGGAGGGCGCTGTAAGGGCACGTTTGAAGTGAGCGACCACAGGATGTGGCGGATACCCGGCGGTAGTCGCGCGGAAACGTTCACCCGCCCATGAGGCGGCTGATAAAAAACACATACGTACTTGTAGAGCAACACATACGACATGTTGGGGAAGAAGTACGTACATGTTGATGAACAAGTACGTACTTGTTGGAGAACACATACGTACTTGTCGGTGAACAAGTACGTACTTGTCGAGGAAGAAGTACGTACTTGTTGAGGATCAAGTACGTACTTGTCGACTAACACATACGTACTTGTTTGAGAACACATACTGTGGGAGGGACGCTTTGCATAATTGCCGGGATCCGGAAAAAAGACCTCCCGCCCGGTCTGCGGAGACCCTGACAGGTCTACACAAATTTCTTCCCAGCGATTCGGCAAGTTCTTCCCACGAAATTTAAATTTCATGGGAAGAACCTTGGCAATCCTTCCCACGCTTTTTGATTTTCCCGGGAGGAAATTTGCTGCCCCCATCCGGCCTCCCCCATTTTCCGCTGAAGTTCGCGGAAAATGGGGGAGGTGCCCGAAGGGCAGGGGGGGCAAATTGCAATGTTTAACATATTGCCCAAACACTATTTTTCCTGTATGCTTAGATCAACGCATCCGAAGGTTCATGAAGAGGGAGGCCATGGCCCGCCGTCGTATTTCAGAAGCCGAAACCAGAAAAGGTCTCATCGTCATTTCGCCAATTTCAATGCAGCACCCGCAGCTTGAAGCTGGTTTTTGATATATAATCATCTTACGATTTCTTGTTCGATAAGGAGAAGTAAGATATGGATACCGTGACACTTTCCTCGAAGTATCAAATCGTTATCCCGCGCGAAGTTCGGGAGAAATTCAATTTAAAACCAGGGCAAAAAATAATGTTCGTTCCGTATCAAAAAAGCATTCGTCTGGTAATCGTACCCTCCATCAAGGAGGCGAAAGGGATGTTCGAAGGAATGAATATCGACAATCTTCGTGAGGAAGAGGATGAGGAGCGTTGATGAACCTGGTTGACTCATCGGGTTGGGTGGAGTATTTCTCCAACGGGTCGAACGCTAAATTTTTCATTCCACCCCTTCAAGACCTGGAAAATTTACTCGTCCCCACCATTTGTATCTATGAGGTCTTCAAACGACTTATGCTGGATATGGGGGAAGAGAATGCATTGCAGGCCGCGGGAATTATGTCCAGTGGTCAAGTGATCGAAATGGACCGCAAAATCGCAATCGATGCAGCACAAATATCGGTTGAATTGGAACTTGTGATGGCAGATAGCATCATCCTTGCTACTGCCCGCGATCATGACGCGATAGTATGGACACAGGACGCACATTTCAAAGATATCGCGGGCGTGAAGTATATCGAGAAGAAGTCATAAGCAATCATGAGGTGGGCTGTTGCGCCGAATCAGTGAGGAAATCACCCGCAAGGAAATGATCGACCCACAGTGGGAACAGACGGGATGGTATCTGCGCAACCACGAAATATTGAATTACTTGCGCGGAAGGGAATTCTCTTGTATGCTTGAGACGAAACCATGAAAACCACGCAATACTTTCAATACACTCGACAACGCCCTGACCGTGTGATTATTTTGGATGAATGGATTGAGCGGGTTATCCAAAATCCCTTGCGGGAAGAGATACAATCCGACGGACGAGTTCGTCGATGGGCACGAATTGCAGAAATGGAAAATCGCGCTTTACGCGTTATTCTGCTTGAAGACGGTGAGACTGTTCATAACGCCTTTTTTGATCGGAGTTTTAAGGAGTAAGGCATGCGAATAAAATACTTTGAAGATACAGATACCACACTGGTTGAATTCTCCAACAACACGCCCGTTGAAACCCAGGAATTGAACGAGAATATTTACCTCGATCTTGATAGCGAAGGCCGGGTGGTCAGTATGACCATCGAGCACGCGGGGCAGTCCGCAGATATGAGAGAGTTTCTATTCCAGAGGATTCCAGCAGGCACATCCGCTGCATAAAATAGGTTCCAAGAGGCGAACTCAGAAGGGGACTCATGCCCCGCCAAATTTCGGAAGAACTCACCCGCAAGGAAATGATCGATCCCCAGCTTGAAAGAGCAGGCTGGTATTTGCGTGACCATTCAAAGGTAAAGATCGAAATCCCTGTGGATGG
>CAZLOC010000229.1:0-6579 GCA_964560935.1 uncultured Anaerolineaceae bacterium
CCGGGGTACTGCATGGTCTCCTCGATCTTCTTGGCGATGTCGCGCGCCAGGCGGGTGGAGGTCAGGTCGTCGATCTCTTCGGGGCGGACGATGACGCGCACCTCGCGTCCCGCCTGGATGGCGAAGGCCTGCTGCACGCCCTCGCCTCACGCCGCCAGCGGCGAAAGCGCGTACACGTGAGAGAGTTTTTGAGCCGTCTTGAAATCCTTCTGTTGCAGGGCATCGCGTACCTCATCCAATTTTTCGGCATCCTCCAGTGAAAGGTAAGGAGACCAGTCATCATCCGTGTAAATCAATTCGATGCTCACTTCGGCGGCATACCCACCCACATGGATAAATTTTGTAATTCTACGTTTTGTCATTTTACTCTCCTTGTAAAGCCGTTCATCCAGCGCTTCGGATCGGGACGGTAAGCGGTGACCAAAACCGCAGGAACTTCCTCGTTCTTGGGAAGTCCCCAAACCACGTGGACTGGCTCGCCACGTTTATCTTTTTGCAAAACCAGCGCACAAGGTCCCTTGTGGTAATCGGGATACTCTTCGATCACTACCGCGTCCGTGACACCTGCGACGATTTCTCGCACGGTCAGGTCGTCGCTGGCGAGTTCATCGTAGCCATGCGCGGAAATGAGAATCTGTCCCTGCCCGATCGATCGGCGTATTCGTTCGAAGGTTTTGCTTGCCATCAAAAATATTATAGATGATATTCCAGGATTATTCAAACGCCGGGCTGTAGAACCAATTAAGAACCAGGCGATCATCAAAAGCCGGCCGGTCTTACTATTCACTGATTATTGAACACTGGTCGCCAAACTACTTCGCGTAATCCACCGCCCTCGTTTCCCGGATCACCGTCACCTTGATCTGCCCGGGGTACTGCATGGTCTCCTCGATCTTCTTGGCGATGTCGCGCGCCAGGCGGGTGGAGGTCAGGTCGTCGATCTCTTCGGGGCGGACGATGACGCGCACTTCGCGGCCGGCCTGGATGGCAAAGGCCTGCTGCACGCCCTCGAATGACTCGGATAGTTCCTCCAGCGACTTGATACGTTTGATGTAGGCTTCCAGGTCTTCGCGACGTGCGCCAGGACGCGCGCCGGAGATGGCATCCGCGGCCTCGGCGATGACGGCCTCGATGCTCTCCTGCTCCATTTCGTGGTGGTGGGAGCCAATAGCGTTGACCACGATCGGGTTGACGCCATAACGTTTGCAGAACTCTGCTCCCAGCATAGCATGTGTGCCTTCCTGGTTGTGGTCCATGGCTTTGCCTACGTCGTGTAGGAAGCCGCCCTGTTTGGAGAGTTCGATGTTGGCACCCAACTCAGCAGCCAGGATGCCAGCCAGTTTAGAGACTTCCACTGCGTGGGCAAGCTGGTTCTGTCCGTAGGACGTGCGGAATTTCAAGCGCCCCATCATGCGCAGCACCTCGGGATGCAGCCCGGCGATATTGGCGTCGAAGGCGGCCTGTTCGCCAGCTTCGGCAATCACCTTGTCAACCGCCTTGCTCTCTTCTTCTACGATCTTCTCGATGTGGGCGGGATGGATGCGCCCGTCTACGGTCAGGCGGGTCAGGGCACGACGGGCGATCTCACGGCGGACGGAGTCGAAGCAGGATATGGTCACGGCTTCGGGCGTGTCGTCTACGATCACGTCCACCCCGGCGGCCTGCTCGAAGGCCTTGATGTTGCGCCCATTGCGACCTACGATGCGGCCTTTCATCTCTTCGTTGGGCAGCGGCACAACCGATGAAGTCACTTCGGAGACGTGTTCCGAGGCTACGCGCTGGATGGCATCCGCGATCAGTTTGCGGGCGCGCTTTTCACCTTCTTCGCGCGCCTCGGCTTCGATCTGGCGGTAGATACGAGCCATATCGGCGCGAGCTTCTTTTTCAACAGCCTCGAACAAATCTTTCCTGGCCTCGTCCTGGGTCAATTGCGAGATCTGCTCCAGTTTTTCGACCTGTTCCTCGACCATTTTCTCAACTTCGTTAGCGCGGCGGTCCATCGAAGATTGGCGCTTGTTCAAGGCTTGCTCGCGCTGTTCGAGGCGGTCGGCGCGGCCGTCCAGTTCGGAGCGACGTTTGTCCAGGCGCTCAGTTTCGCGGCTGAGTTCGTGGCGTCGCTCTTTGATCTCACCCTCTGCGGCCTGAACGACTTTGGTGGCGCTCTCACGAGCTTGCGTTTCGATCAAGCGCGCCTGCTCGTTCGCTCCTTTCAGGATGCTTTCGGCTTTTTGTTGTTGGTCCTTGATGGCTTTTTCAGCTTGATATCTATGGAATAGATACCCGGCCGAGACGCCCAGCACCAGCGCCAGAACGTCGGTAATTATTGTGATCATCGGATTCATGCGATTTCCTCATTGTCGATAGTATGTTGTTTTCCTGCCTCGTACATCTCGTCCCACAGACGGGTGACTGTAGACGCGATGACCGAGTAGGAGAAGCCGCGGCGGGACAGGAAATCTCCTAGTTTTTTGCGGAAATCGTTCCATTCCAGGCCTCCCAGCCTGCCCACCTTTTTCAGGCCGGCTTCGTAGGCCAGGGTTTCCTCGTCCATTCCTTCCAAAGTGGATTGGATGGTCTTGTCGTCGATTCCCTTCTGGCGGAGTTCCATTGCCAGCGCACGGCGTCCGCGCGGTCGAAAGGTATTGCGATTTTCGACCCACGCGCGAGCAAATTGTTTGTCATTCGCAAACCCGTCCTGTTGCAGGCGCTCGAGGGTTTCCTCGATCACCGCTTCCGGGTATTCGTGTTTGCGCAGGTTCTGCCGGATCTCGGCCTCCGAGCGGACACGATAACTCAAGAAGAGCAAGGCCTGCTGGAGGGCGCGTTCACGGTTGTCTTCGGCTTGCAGTTTGGCAATTTTTTCTTCATCCAGGGTCTGCCCTGTTTGCAGCCAGGCGGCTGTGATGCGGGCCAGTCCAAAGGCGAACTCTCCGTCGAGGTAGATGTTGACCCGTTTCGGGTCCTTCTTCTGGACTTGGATCGCCGTAATTTTTTTCATTTAAAACACACGCAGCCGAAGGGCGCTGAGTGGCCTCGGCTGCAGGTAGAGTCTGGATTTGGCGTGCAAGCCCCGGGCTTGTCCTGCCTGCGCCAGTGCCGCAGGCACAGGTGAGCGAAGTCGAAGGATCCGGACAAAGATGCGGGGGAATTCAGGTAGATTAAGCCGCGTGACGGTCTATGTCACGACAATTGCCATGTCGCAAAGAGAAGTCAGTTTTTCAATCGCTTTGTCCAGTAAGATAGTCTAAAAACAGGACGGGTGACTTCCAAAATCTCCTGTCGCCAGGATGATCGTACAAAAGGTTCCAGAGTTCCGTTAGCAAACCGGTGGCCGCTCAATACGCGGCAGTAGTTGACTAGATAATTGTAAGTATTATACATGAAAACTATGTAAATAGCCCTTCTTTGCACAACTTTTATCATGGTTAAGGGTAAGAGTCAGTGGACTGGCAGCCATCGTGCAAAGATGTGACAAATGAACCTTATCATAACTTTCGACTTATGCCATAATTAGCCCATCAAAAATCTGTTTTCCCTGGAGGACTCATGGCAAAAATCACTCGCGAAGATGCGCTTGAATACCATCGCTTAAAAGGTAAACCCGGAAAAATAGCGGTCGTGCCCACCAAACCGATGGATACCCAGCGTGATTTGGGACTGGCTTATACGCCCGGCGTTGCCGAGCCAGTGTTGGAAATCGAAAAGGATGCAGAACTCGCTTATGAGTACACATCCAAAGGCAACCTGGTTGCGGTGGTTTCCAACGGTACGGCAATTTTGGGACTTGGAGATCGCGGCGCGCTGGCTTCCAAGCCGGTGATGGAAGGCAAAGGGGTACTGTTCAAAAAGTTTGCCGATGTGGACGTGTTTGACATCGAAGTCAACTCGCATGACCCGGATGAGATCATTAAAGTAGTGGCGGCCATCTCGCCGACTTTTGGCGGCATCAACCTGGAAGACATTAAAGCGCCTGAATGCTTCTACATTGAAGAAGAACTAAAGAAGATGCTCGATATCCCCGTTTTCCATGATGACCAGCATGGTACCGCCATCATTTCGTCGGCGGGACTTGCCAATGCACTTGAACTGGTTGGCAAAAAACACAGTGAGATTCGGATTGTTATCTCTGGCGCGGGAGCGGCCGCTATTTCTTGTGCCGAACTGGCCATCAAATGGGGCGTGAAGCGCGAAAATATCATGTTGTGCGACAGTCGCGGCGTGGTCTACAAAGGCCGCTCTGATGGCATGAATAAATATAAGGAGCGTTTCTTGGTTGACACTGACGCGCGCACGCTGGCGGATGCCGTGCATGGCGCGGACGTGTTCTACGGCCTGTCGATTGCCAATGTGTTGACCCCTGATATGGTTAAGTCGATGGCGAAGGATCCGATTGTGTTTGCCATGGCCAACCCTGACCCAGAAATCAAACCCGAACTGGCAAAAGAAGCCCGCAAGGATGTTATTATCGCTACCGGCCGCTCGGATTACCCCAACCAGGTCAACAACGTGCTTGGCTTCCCCTTCATTTTCCGCGGCGCGCTGGACGTGCGCGCAAAAGCCATTAACGAAGAAATGAAGTTCGCTGCCTCCCAGGCTCTGTCTGCGCTGGCCAAGGAAGATGTGCCCGATTCCGTACTGCGGGCCTATGGAAAAGACAGCCTGAAGTTTGGTCGCGATTACATCATCCCAACGCCGCTTGACCCGCGCGTATTGCTGTGGGAAGCCCCGGCTGTGGCCGGGATGGCCATGGAAACAGGCGTTGCACGCAAGATGATCGATATAGACGAGTACCGCGAGCAGTTGAGATACCGCCAGGGCAAGGGCGAACAGGTGCGTTACTTCTTCCAGAACCAGGCCCGATTATCCGGCGGTACGAAGCGTATCGTCTTTGCCGAGGGCGAGGAGCCCAAGGTCATCCGCGCAGCGACGCAGATCATGGACGAGAAGATCGGCGTCCCGATTTTGATTGGCCGTCCGGACGTCATCCAGAAGGCCATCGAAGAGCTTGGACTGGTTTACTCTCCGGAGATCGTCAACCCTCTTGATCTCGAGAAACATGAGCAATACACACAGGCATATTATGAGTTACGCGGGCGAAAGGGTGTCACTTATGCAATGGCGCGCAAGCGTGTACGCGATGTCAACATCCTCGGCCCGCTGATGGTCAAGATGGGCGATGCGGATGCCTTTGTCTCTGGCCTGACATACGACTATCCCGATGTTATCCGCCCGGCACTGCGTATCCACCATACGCGTGAAGGTGCAACGCGCGCCGCTGGCGTGTACATCATGATCGTGGATGACCGCGTTTATCTCTTCACAGACGCCACCGTCAACATCGACCCATCTGCCGAAGACCTGGCCGAGATTGCCTGCCTGGCAGCCAATTTTGCCAAGAAGATCGAGCTCGAGCCGCGGGTGGCCTTCCTGTCGTTCTCGAACTTTGGCTCCACGCCGCACCCGCTCTCGGAGAAAGTCGCCAGGGCAGTGCAAATCGTCAAAGAACGCTGCCCGGACTTCGTCTACGATGGTGAGATGCAGGCTGACACAGCTGTTGTGCCTGAGATCATCGACGAACGCTATCCCTTCAGCGCGGTCAAGGATGCCAATGTGCTGGTCTTCCCCTCGCTCGAGTCGGCCAACATTGCCTACAAGCTTTTGGCCCGCCTGGGCAACGCCAAAGCGATTGGCCCGATCCTGCTCGGCGTGGGCGCGCCCGTGCATGTAATGCAGACCGGCGACGAAGTGGCCGACATCGTGCAGATTGCCTCGGTCGCTGTGATGGACGCGATGGATCGGAAGTAAGACGTAGTGCGTGTTTCGTAATACGTAATGAGGGACTCCCGTCACAGGGAGTCCCTTTATAATAGCCTTATGCGCGCGCTTCTTTACAAAAGCCTCATCCTGCTGGCCGTTATCGGGTTGATTGCTATCCCTCCGGTTTTGACCGGTTATGCCAGCCTGCGGCAGGCTGAATCCGCATGGGAAGGTGGAGACTTTTCGCAAGCAGCGACTGCTTATGAGCGCTCTGCGCGTCTCCTTCCCTGGCGACAGGATTTGTGGGAGCAGGCAGCGATAGGGCAGTCTTTTACTGGTAACTTTGATTATTCCATTTTGTTATTTGAACGAGCCAAACAGCATGGCAGTCTCTCGGCTGAGGGATGGGATTTGTTGGGGCAATCTTATTGGTGGGTAGGTGATCATGAGTTAGCGATTAGGAGTTGGAAGACGGGGTTAGAAATTTATCCTTCTCATTCGAGATTTTATTTTCACCTGAGTAGGGCATATTATGAACAGGGAGATGTTCAGGCAGAGGGAGATGCGCTTGAACAGTGGGTTGCAACAGAAGGGGAGCTAGATGCGGTAGCTCATTATAGATTTGGTCAACTTTTGGCAATCTCTGAACCCGACCGTGCGATTGGTGAATTCTTATTAGCAGCCTCTCTTGATCCTCAATATGACTCTGTGGTTGAGACCATGCGCACGACGCTTAACCTGGCCTCGCTCGAACCGGGCGAATCCGGCAAGTTGGTTCTCATCGGTCGCGGGTTAGGGCTGGTGAATGAGTGGCAACTGGCT